>NZ_JAHPIV010000012.1:68026-179919 GCF_019039105.1 Desertibacillus haloalkaliphilus
AGTTGAGCCAAGAGTCACGGAAGCTCGTCCGAGTGAGGTAGTTCGCAGTGTGAGAGAACAAGTCCAGCGCGAGCCGAATCTTCAGCGAGCGATGAATCAAGTGCGCGAGCAAGTAGTAAACAACCCACGAGTGAGTCAAGAAGTATCGCAACAGGTAGACCGAGCCATGAATGAAGCCCGAGAGCTTCAGCAACGCGGTCAAGAGAGTGCTGGTCGCGAGCGAATGACGCAAGCGTTAAGTCAGGTAGAGCGAGATCTAGGTCGAGTAGAAGCTCGCCAAGTTGAGCCAAGAGTCACGGAAGCTCGTCCGAGTGAGGTAGTTCGCAGTGTGAGAGAACAAGTCCAGCGCGAGCCGAACCTACAACGAGCAATTGAGCAAGTTCGTAATGAAGTAATAAACAACCCCAACATTGATCGTGAAACAGCAAAACAAGTAGAACGTTCAGTAAATGAAGCACGACACTTACAACAAATAGGTCGGGATCGTTTAGCACAAGAGCTAAGCCGTATTGAACGTGACCTATCACGAAGTGAAAATGGGCATAATCATAGAGTCATTTCGGAGAACAGTCGGTTACGTACTAGTGAAGTGGTTAGCCAAACCCGTGAGCAGGTACAGCGTGAGCCGAATCTCCAACGAGCGCATGAACAAATAAGAAATCAAGTTATTCATAACCACTCCATTGATCGAGCTGCCACAGAGAGTCTTGAACGACTTATGACACAGTCAAAACAACTAGAACAAGTCGGCCGAGAGCGCCTGACCCAAACGTTAAATAGTGTAGAAAATGATCTAGGTCGTCAGGAAAACCAAGTGCGCCAAGAGAATATCGCTACCTCTGAGGGACGACCATCTGAACTACGATTAAGTGAAGCGATTCGAAATGCCATAACTCAACTCCAACGTGAACCGAACGTGCAACGAGTGTTAGAACAGGTACGAGCCGACGTCGTAAACCATTCGCAAACCAACGAGGAAACTGCTAAGCGTTTGGAACGTACAACAGCCGAAGCTGCGCAATTGCATGCACAGGGTCGTGAACTTGCAGCAAGGGAACAAATGATGCAAGCATTAACAAAGGCCGAACAACAAGCTGTTACCCAAGAACGTGTGCAGCCTTCTGAGGTACGCCCATTGGCTGAAGCACGCCAATATACAGAGAATGAGCAATTTCAAAATATCCAATTGAACAGTAAAGATATCGCTGTAACAACTGTCACTCAAAAACTGGCCCAAGCAACAGCAGATTTTAAAGGCATGCAACGTGATATCACGAGAAACTTAGATACAGTGGACCGCCTTATACAGCAATTTAAAAAGCAAGCGAATGTACAAGTTAAGCCAATACTTGAAACAACGATTAAAAAACTAGACAATGCAATCTTAAAGAGTGAAATGATGCTGCTGACTGATATGAAGACAGAAAAAAGTTTAATGCAAGCAAGCAGCCAATTAGCAGAAGCTAAAAAATTACTTAATCGAGGAAATTATCATGAGGCTAATCGTATTGTTCGAGAGGTAAAAACACTTGTTGAGCGTTTGAACTTTCAGCCATCCGAAACAAAGGTGAAACACTATGTTGCTAGTGAGAGACAAAATCAAGAAAGTCGAGCACCTTCCCAAAACTTATTGCAACAATTTAATGATACAGCGAAAGCAGTTACACAAGAACCTACTGCTAGGCAAGCTTTTGAAATGGTACGTGGATTAGGACTGAACCGTGATAGCGAAATTGGGCAAATGTTAGCATTTGGTCGTGAACAAAATGATCAAGAGGCTAATCAGCGAAATTTGAAGTCGATTCTGATGCAGCTTGCACGTGGTGAAGAGGGAGAAAGTAGAGTTTCACAGCAAGCGAATCAGGCGTTAAATAATGTAACAGGACAACAACTGCTTAGTAAATCCGATAGCGGTGGAAACTTACAAAGTATGTTTATGAATTTACCATTTTTATTGGAAGAAAAAGTTGAGAATTTACAAGTGTATGTCAATTCGAGAAATGAAGGACAGCAAGTTGATTGGGAAAATTGCAGCCTCTACTTTTTAATTGAAACACCGAAGTTAGGGGAAGTTGGTATCATGCTCTCAGCATCTGAGCGAAACCTTTCTGTAACATTAAAAAATGACGAAGCTTCATTTAAAGAGAAGATGGAACCGTTTGTTGAAAATTGCGTTGAGACACTTAGTGAAGTTGGCTATAACATCAATGGGATTGAATTCAAAAAAATGAATACTGCTGAACAGAGTAAACAAGTAGATCAACGTCGAGAAGGTACCACAAACGAATCAGAGACCCAATCGGCAATTTTTACAGAGAAAGGATTCGACTTTAAAATATGATTATTTCGAAACATTTTAACCATAAACAAAGACGAAGTGTAAACGGCCCATCTGCAGCTGTCATTCGCTATGACGAAGATCAGGGGGGAGCTCCTAAAGTTGTTGCACAAGGAAAGGGGCAAGTTGCTAATCAAATTATGGCACTTGCAGAAGAAAATAATATACACATGCAAGAAGATCCAATGCTAGTTGAAAATTTATTGGATATGGATCTTGGAGAGAATGTGCCACCACAGCTATATCAAGTTATTGCAGAAATTTTATTATTAATTGAAGAAATGGAGAAAAACTATTAAACAATCAAAAAATATGTCCGATAAAAAAGATAGAAGGATGGTGGTGTAAAAATGAGTCAGTTTATCACGAAAGAATTGCTATACAAGAAAACTCCACAAGAAATTACAGCACTCTTATATGAAGCGTGCTTAGAAAACTTATACACCGCAAAAGATGCAATTAATGCAAAGGAATATATAGATGCCAATAAAAGCCTCCAAAAAGCGAATGATATTTTGCATCGCTTAGGTGGTGGACTTAATTATGACGCAGGAATCATTTCAGATCAATTAGATGCACTATATAACTACATGGCAGATAAAATTATTGAAGCAAATCTTCATAAGAAAGTAGAGCCGCTTGAAGAAACAATTAAGCTACTAACTGAAATTATTGACGCTTGGAAACAGGCGATGGATAAAAAGGTTGACAATCAACCAAAAATGATGAGACAAAAAGCTTCAGCATACGAACAAAATGTAATGTATGAATAATACAAAGGGAGATCGATGACCGTGAAAATTAATAACAATATTCAAGCATTAAACGCTTACCGAAACTTAAACCAAAACCAATTTAACACGTCAAAAAGCTTAGAAAAATTATCATCTGGGCTACGCATTAACCGCGCTGCTGATGATGCCGCAGGTCTAGCAATTTCAGAGAAAATGCGCTCACAAATCCGAGGTCTTCAACAAGCTGAGCGTAATGCGCTTGATAGTATTTCTCTTATTCAAACGGCTGAAGGAGCACTACAAGAAACGCATAGTATTTTGCAGCGTATGAGAGAATTAGCAGTCCAAGCAAGTAATGACACAAACACTCCCGAAGATCGTGAGCAAATTCAAAAAGAAATTGATCAATTAGCAACAGAAGTGAACCGTATCGGTAATTCAACTGAATTCAATAGCAAAAAGTTATTAAATGATACAGTTTCTAATAGTTTTGGTGAAAAGGAAATTGATCAAAATACTATAGTTCCAGGAACAACAATAAACAATATAAATCTAGACTCTAACAGTAATTTACCAGAGGGTTCCTATACCCTTGATGTAAATGAAGTGATTACAAAATCAAGCGTAGAAAATGTAGCTGGAGCTGGGATTAATACTGTTAATATTGAGGAAGATGTGAATCTTGAAGAAGGTAATTACAGTATTGAAGTGAGTGCTAATCAACTCGCTAAAACTGTAGCTGATCCTAATTTGGCAGACTCTATAGAGGATATTGAGTTAGCTGCTAATTCAGATTTACCAAATGACGAACATACAATTTCAGTATCTCGTGAAGATTCTGTAACCAATGTTGAAAATGATGGAACTGGAATTTCAAGCGTGTCTATCAATAATAATGCAAACTTGTCGGCTGCGGAAGGTTATTCCATTGAAACAGTTAAAACAATTAATAACATATCTGATGGAAGCCCTGTAACTGATTTAACTATCACTAACGAAAGCTTTAATTATGCTGGTGAGGACCTGACTCTACAGTATGCGGAAACAGAAGACGGTTCGGGTATTTTTGAAGTAACTTTATATGCTAGAGATGGTGTAACACCTCTTTCTGATCCTGTTACGTTAGATAATAATACACAGACATATAAATTTTATTCAGGTAGCGAAGAGATTGGCCTAGAGTTTAATACGATTCAAGATATTAACCAGCAATTAAGCAATGCTCCTGAACCTGAAACTACATTTGACGTGGATTATAAACTAAACCTTAGAGATGCAGAAAATAACTTATTAGACACACAGACTGTAGCAGCGGGTGATACAGAAGGTACGGTAGAGTTTACTTATGATAATGCTACATTTACTGTTGAGCATGGTGGTAACCAGTCAAATGATGATGGAGAAATTCCTACAGGTGCTCTAACTGTTGGAACGACAACATTTGACATCGAGAACACATTAACAGCTAAACTTAATGATGAATCTTCAGTGAATTTTACTGCTGGTGAATCAGTTAGTCTTGGTAACGGTGTTACAATAAATACAAATGATGATATTTCAAGTTATGTACCTGGAATTACTAATTCTACATTTACAGTTGGAGAAGAGAATTCATATGTTGCCACATTAAAGAGTGAAAACGGAGAAGAAGTAACAGGGGTTCAACAAGTTGTAGTAGATAATGATGGTAACTTTAATTTTGGAAATGGTGTTACTTTTACAACAGGTAATGTTTCTGCAGGCTCGTATGAATTTGGAGTACTAGATTCAAAGAGTTATAATGCAGTATTAAACATGGGTCTAAGTCAACAATCGGAACTAAAAGGTATTGAGCCTGACAGTCTGTTAGATTTCGGAAATGGCCTTAAAGCACAAATCGGTTCACTTGAAAGTGATACAGCAAGTTTCAATATCATGGGTTCACTTACTGATCGATCTTTAGAAATGCAAATTGGTGCTAATGAAGGTCAGTCACTTGCTGTTTCAATTAATGATATGCGTGCCGAGGCACTAGGGATTACTAGTAAAACGGCCGGAAATGGATTTTCTAATAAAATGAATGTTTCTAATGGTACAGATAATGAATTAAAAGAATATGCCGTAGATGTTACAACTGCTGAAAACGCAAGTAAGGCGATTTCGACATTTGATGAAGCGATACAAAGAGTATCTGAAGAGCGTTCAAACCTTGGTGCCATTCAAAACCGTTTAGAACATACAGTTTCAAATTTAACTAACACACGTGAAAACCTTACATCTGCCGAATCTCGTATCCGTGATGCTGATATGGCACTAGAGATGACAGAGTTTACGAAGAATAATATTTTGAACCAGTCAGCACAAGCGATGCTCGCGCAAGCGAACCAATTGCCGCAAGGTGTGTTACAATTATTACAATAATAGTAAGAGCATAAAGAGGTTAGGTCAGTGGATCTACCTCTTTTTCCTTACTCTTTACATAATTTCTACATATCTAGTAAAGGAAGTGGGACAATGATAGATGATAAAAAGTTTTTTGAGGAGCAGGTTGAATGGATTAGTTACCGAATTCGTGTTCTTAACACGATTGAAGCGAAGCTAAAAGAGATGCGCACGTTAGCGGAGTATGCTCGTGATCAGCAACCTGACCGAGAGGATATAGCACTGATTCAAGATAAAATCAATAAACTGCACCGTGAAATTGAAGCGCTTGACCAAGAGCACCATAAGATTGTCCATTAAGTAGAAGGATTTCCTTTAATCAATTCTTACTTCTTGCTAGCTCTTATGCTACTATAAAAGGGTGAGAAGAAGCGAATACGCTACTAGCAGTTGTTAACGAAGCTGCGAGTAGGTCTAGGATAAATTATCATAAATAAGGTAAAAGGCGGGAAGGCAATGGATGTTCAAAAGGTCGGTAGGGCTGGTTTAAGCCGTGCAGAATCAAAGAAAAGTGAACCGTCAGCGTCAGTGTCATTTTCTGAGGTAATGGGAAAACAACGCAATGAAAAAGCGTATGAAAAGCTTAATCAGTTAATGCAAAAAATAGATGATCAAGGGAAAACATTATCTGAATCACGTACCGTTGAGGATTTACGGAAGTATAAGCAGCTAGTCAAAGAGTTTATGGAAGATGCGGTGCAACTGGGGTTGAGCCTTGAAGAGCGTCGTGGATTCAACCGTCGTGGTCGTACGAAGGTATATAAAATTGTTCAAGAAGTAGACCGGAAATTGCTTGATTTAACCGATGCAGTCCTTGCTAAACAGAAAAAAGGGCTTGAGATCCTCGATATGGTCGGAGAGATTAAAGGTCTACTTGTCAATATCTATGCCTAACATAGCTGGGTGTGATCGTCTCACACTCAGCTATTTGCTTGTTTGGTGTCGCTGTAATGTACGAATTATAACAATGGAAATAACACAAGTAAAAAGAGGTCAAAAATAAGGTGAGAAAAAATACATAACCAAATATTTCGTTTCCATAGATAGAGCGTTGACCAAAGAAGTCCAGCAAGAACAGTTGCGACGAGTAATAAAAGACTCCCCGCATAAATGTTGGCACTTGCATAAAGTAATGACGCGCCAATGACTGCATATATAGGCTTGACCCCATGTCTAATTAATCGTTTTAACACAAATCCACGCCAAAATAATTCTTCACCCGGGATGACAATGGTAAATAACAGTAAGTAATGCCACCATTCGATTGGCTGGATCATAGCATATAGTGCTTCTAGCTGGTCGAGCAGTGGTACATCTGTTACAACAATGAGCCACTTGCCAAGGGCATATAAGCTATACAATCCAATTCCTGTCATTGTCCCTATCCAAATCATTTCCCAATGGTTGGCTCTTGTCTCCATCGTTTCATTTGTGAGTGCATATAGGCTAAGGACGAGCAGTGATAGAGGAAATAGTACCCAAAATTCAAAAGGGCGGATTGTGAAACTAAGCCATAATAAAACGTGTGCTAAAAAGATGGCGATTATAAATGATACTCGGATGTACACGGTTCAGATTCCTTTCTATTCACGAAACGTACTGGGATCATAAGGATCAATGGCTTTAAAAATATACGTTTTCGTTGCATTTAGACGGGGTTGGAAATTTTCAAAGGCCGCAATGGGGTGAATAGCTTCAAAATTAAGCGAATAAAATGGTTCTCTTTCAACAACAAGGCTATAAATATACTCATCTTCAACATGTCCCGTTGCTTCGTTAAGGTGTTGGGTATAGCCAGAAATAATGATTTGTTGACAGTCTGGCAAGAGCGAAAATACAAATGAGCAGAGAGAAAGAGCGGTCCCACCTACCATTATGGCATAATGTTCTCTCGTTTCTCGTTGCGATTTATTTTTAACTTTTAATTTTCCTGATTTTAAAATCGTCGCTTTTGTGAGTGGGATATCTTTCATCTCGGGTAAATCAACATCAAGGTAGATCGTATCTTTTGTCAATACTGAAAATGAGATATTAGTTTCTAGCGGAAAGTCGACCTCTGCTAAATGTAGCTCTAGCCATTCCTCAATTGCGTTTACATCACCTTCAGCGACTTGGGCTAGCTGCTGTTTACGGTGTTCATTTTCAGTCGTGGCGTCGCTAACGAGTTGTTCGTATTCATCGCTTGCTTTAGCAAACAACTTTTCCGCTTCATGTTGAATCTCTTCCTCAAAATCTTTTCGTTTAGAGGGCAGGAACAGGCTGAGTTTTGCAAGTGTTGATAGGCTCTTTTCTTTTTGTTGGCGAACTTTATCTACAAACGCCTGCTTTTTGGGTTGATCAAGGTCAAGCGCTGTTTCTTCATCGATAACTTGATAAACTTGTTCATACGTTCGCTCAGGAAATGGCTGCTTGTGCAGACCAAGTAAGCGATCGGTTTGGGCATTAATTTCTGCTTCTTTTTGTTGGTATAGTGCTTGGATCTCATTGGCAAATTGTTTTTTTAATTGGCGCTCGAGTGATGCTGGAAGTGCCTCGCCTTGTTCATCAATAAAGGATATAGAATGTGTGTCCTTACGATAGACGAGTTGAATATCCCCAAGGTCAGTAGCCGGAGCTTTGGTTGTAGTTTTTGAAGAGTGAGCTCCTTGTTTGTTTAATTTTGTCCGGTAGGAGATACCAGTTCCAGGAATCCCAACATTACCATATAAGCCTTGTCTACCGAGTGAAACTGATGCCCCGCGACGTCCAAACGAGGTACTAACGCCTCGTTTACTAAAATTTAATCGCACACCAGGAGCAACTTTCACTCGTTTTTGAAAACGAAAACTCAATGAACCTCGCCTCCTTTTTTGGTTGGAGTATGTAATCTATGTTTGTTCGGTATTAGTGTATCACAAAGTTGGAAATGGAATGAGTGATTGAGGGGCTAGATTTAAGATAAGACGATCCTAAATGGGGAATACCCCCTTCCTAAGATCGTCTAGTGGGTTGTTCATAATCTGCAATTATAATTGTAAGTTTTTTACTCAATTACCAACCGCGCTCATATTGAGTTGGAGCAGGTAATTCTACACCGAGCTCTATTGCCGCAGTTCTTGGCCAATAAGGGTCTCTTAGTAACTCTCTAGCAAGGAAAACAAGATCTGCTCGTTCATTTTGTAAAATCTCTTGAGCTTGAATCCCAGTTGTAATTAAACCGACTGCTCCTGATGCAATTGCCGCTTGATGTTTGATTGTTTCTGCAAAACGGACTTGATAGCCGGGATAAGGCTCGATTCGTACAGGGACAACTCCACCAGAACTACAATCGATGAGGTCTACCCCCTGTTCTTTCATTTGTTTTGCGTATTCTACAAACGTTTCAAGTGGGGTCCCGTTCTCGTGATATTCAGAAGCTGAAATGCGAACGAACAATGGACCGTCCCATTCTTGTTTCACAGCCTCAATTGTTTCTTCTAAGAAGCGATAGCGATTTCGCTCATTTCCGCCATATTCATCTTCGCGTTGGTTTGTTAATGGTGATAAAAACTCACTGATTAAATACCCGTGTGCGCCATGAATTTCAATGATATCGAAGCCTGCTTGTTTTGCTCGTCTAGCACCATCGGCAAATGCTTTAATGGTTTCTTTGATTTGAGCTGTCGTCATTTCCTCAGGAGTTCTCATTTTTCCATTGTAGGCAATCGCTGATGGGGCAATGATTGGACCAGCGACGGTTGCTTTTCTGCCGGCGTGGGCTATTTGAATCGCAGCTTTTGATCCTTGTTCATGGATCTGTTCAACTAATTGTTTAAAACCCTCAATGTGCTCATCGCTCCAAATTCCAAGGTCTTCAGCTGAAATTCTTCCTTGTGGTGTAACGGCTGAGGCTTCAATCATGAGCAATCCTACTTGGCCAACGGCACGACTGATATAGTGGGTGAAATGCCAAGGTGTTAGTTTTCCGTCTTGGTTTTTTGCAGAATACATGCACATTGGTGACATCACAATCCGATTTTTTAACGTAACATCCTTGATTGTATATGGAGAAAAAAGTTGATTTGCCATCGTTTCGTCCCCCTAGGTTAAAAATTACTTAAATCTTCCAGTGTTATTCTATCATATAGGAGAAGCGATGAACAAAGGCTTGCCTTTTGAAGTTAGACAAAGGGCTGACCGCGAAAGATTGCATGAACTTTAACGGTCAGCCTGAAAACTGAGTATGGTATGACAATGACATGATTACGATTCATTGGCTTTTCTTAAATAACGGTTGACGAGGGCAAGGATCGAACGGCGGGTCAAAATTCCCATAAATGACTCATCATCATCTAGTATACAAACAAATGGATGATTGATTGATAGGGTTAAAGCACGGGCAAACGTCTCATTTTTATTCATACGAGGAATTTTCGAATCCATCACATCCTCAACGTTGCTTTGATTTAGACGTTCGAGTTCAATTCGCTCAAGGCCAAGGATTGAATCAAGAATTAATGCTTTACTTATTTGACCATGAAGTTTATAGGAGGAGTCTAATACAGGAATGGCTGAGTAGCCGGACTTAATTAAGACGAGCAAAGCATGTTCCAGTGGATTTCCTAACTGAACATGAGCAACTTTATCTAGTGGTATAACCAACTCTTTAATTTCATTATTCATAATGTTACTATTCTTTAGGTTTTGCATCATAGAATTCGCATCACTTTCTTTCTTAATAATTTTAAACGAACGTACACAAACTTTCTTAATTTTATACTATGGATAAATCCTATTTTTGTCAAGGTCTAAAAGAAAGCGCTTACAAAAATGTGACTATTGGAGGGTTAGATAAAATCATTATCGAATAAATGCTTCTGTATTATGTTGCTGTTAGTAATAAGATATTAATCCTTTCATTATAAATTCCATAATACTTGCCAATGATATAAGTAAAAAGAACTGAATTAGGTGACCTTATGCATACAAAACAGACGGTGAAGTATCGGTGTGAACAATATCCATCTGGTAATTGTTATTACTATAAACAAGAGATCATTACACATGATTCGTGGAATAACCTTGATTCATTGAGTTGGTCAAGGCCACGCCCCATTTCGAAACGTACGTTTTTTCAAAGAGAAAAACAGGGCTATCGTGTTGAATATAAATTTATTAATAAACAACCAGCGACTGTTCATTCTATATCTTCTGATTTCCGTTAGAGTCGTAAAAAAGCGTTTTACTTGTAACCATGATAGGCTTGTGGTATAGTAAATCAGATTATTAAACTGTATACAAAGGAAGGTCAAGATGAAACAGTTAAAGCTCACAGTTTTACTCGTTGGAGCGTTCGTGTTAAGTGCATGTAATTTAGTAACGGTTGAAGAGGAAAAACAGTTGTCTCTTGCATCGGAAGGTATTGAGTTACTCTCGCTAGATCTTGATGAGGGAGATGTTGAAGTTATTGGTGAAAGTGCTCGTGAGCAAATAGATGTAATTGCATTGGTGACGGCTGTAGCAGAAACTGAAGAAGAAGCGATTGATTTCAAAGATGTAAATACTGAAATTACACTAGAAAATGAAGATGGTACAGCCTATTTAAGAACAAGAGTGAATAGTCGGTCGGATACAGCGACAGAAGCACGGATTCATGTTACAGTGTTTGTCCCAGAAACATTGGATATTGATATGAAAAAAGATGCTGGTTATAGTGAAATGTCTAACATAGCAGGTCATGTTGCAATTAATGATGGTGTTGGAGATATTTCCTTGCGCGAAGTAACGGGCGATGTGACGATTACAGATGGAGAAGGTGCGATTGATATTCAACAGGTTTCAGGTCATATGACCATTCACACGAACCAAGGTCGCTTAACCATTGAAGAGGTTACTGGTGACCTTACAATTATTGCAGGGTCTGGTGATGTTTATGTAAGAGCTGTTGATGGTTCCGTTTCTGTTAGAAGTGGTGCCGGTGATATCGATATTGATGATGTGTCTCACGATGTGAAAATTTTGGAAAACAGTAATGGTGAAGTGCGAATTGAGAATATCGAGGGTAGTGTCATTGAAAACGAATAATAGCGTAAAAGCAGGTTCAGTATAGCTGAACCTGTTTTTATTTATAAAAAAATTATTCCGACCTGAAAACTATGTGTTGACTTTTCGTTACCAAGGAATTACAATACTATTAAACTTATAAAACTGAGTGATTTACAAGGGATTAACCCGTTGGCCCTAATAAAAGCTAAACTACATAGACCTATATCAGCTATACTGAATGATAGTAAAGAGGGGGAAATGGGATGAGTCGTCAAGAAGATCAGGTGTTTTCTGAGGTGAAGAAGTTACTTCAAGATCTTAAATTTGGATCCGTTACACTGATTGTTCAGGATGGTAAGGTAATCCAGATTGAAAAAAATGAAAAGGTTCGTTTGAAATAAGTAAATATGTTAGACGTGCTGACTAGAAAACTAGAGGCGACGTTTTAATTAGTAGGTACCTGTCTAATTAAGCGTCGTTTTTTGTTTTTAACTAATCATTTGAACACATGTAGTTGAGAAACGGGGGAGATTCAATGAGAAGTGCAAGCTATGAAACATTGAAACAAGAAGACTACCAATACTTAAATCAGCAGCACTTAGCGAGAAAGGATTCACTTGATGTCTTGAAATGGGCATATGATACGTTTGAAGAAGATCTCGTCTATGCATGTAGCTTTGGTGCCGAGGGGATGGTCTTGATCGATCTAATCAGTAAAGTTCGTAAAGATGCAAAGATCGTCTTTTTAGATACGAACTTACATTTTAAAGAAACATATGAACTCATTGAGCGTGTAAAACAGAAATACCCAACATTACAAATTGAACTGTTACAACCGGAGTTAACCCTTAAAGAGCAAGCAGAGCAGCATGGTGAAAAGCTTTGGAAAACGAATCCAGATCAATGCTGTAACATTCGAAAACTTCAGCCACTTGAAAAGATGTTAGGGCAGCACAGTGCATGGATCTCTGGATTACGTCGAGAGCAATCACCGACACGTCAAAATACTGAGTTTGTCAATAAGGATAATCGATTTCATTCAATTAAAATTTGCCCACTTATTCATTGGACGTGGGAAGAAGTTTGGATGTATATCAAACTTCATCAACTTCCGTACAATGAACTTCACGATCAAAACTATCCGAGTATTGGCTGTGAAAATTGCACATTGCCTGTCACGGATGGTGGAGATAGTCGTGAAGGACGATGGGCCAACAGTAACAAAACAGAGTGTGGATTACATCAATAATTAAAATTTAGATAAAGGAGTCGGTCAAAATGAGTTTAAGTCAACCACATGGAGGAAAGTTAGTTAATCGAATTGATTTGGAGCTTGATTATTCTCACATTACTAAGGAAGTCGAATTAGACAATTTTGCATTATCAGATCTTGAATTAATTGCAATTGGTGCTTTTAGTCCGATTACAGGCTTTTTAGGTGAAAAAGATTATACATCCGTTGTTGAATCAATGAAGCTAGCAAGTGGTGAAGTTTGGAGTATTCCAATCACATTGCCTGTAACAGAAGAAAAGGCAGGCGAGTTGAAAATTGGTGATGAAGTAAAGCTTATTCAAAACGGTGTTGTTTACGGTGTCTTACAAGTAACTGAAAAGTATGTTCCTAATAAACAGCGTGAAGCCGAAAAGGTATACCAAACGACAGACCTTGAACACCCAGGGGTAAAAAAACTATTTGAACGACCGAACACGTACCTTGCTGGACCAATTACACTCGTTAATCGTCCGGAAAAAACTTTTTCAGAGTTTCATCTTGATCCAGTTGAAACACGTGAACAGTTTGAAAAGCGTGGCTGGAAGCGTGTTGTTGGCTTCCAAACGAGAAACCCTGTTCACCGCGCTCATGAATACATTCAAAAATCAGCACTTGAAATCGTTGATGGTTTATTCTTAAACCCGCTTGTAGGTGAGACAAAATCAGATGATATTGCTGCTGAAGTTCGCATGGAGAGTTATCAGGTTTTACTTAAAAAGTATTATCCTGAAAACCGTGTCTTTTTAGCGGTCTTCCCAGCTGCGATGCGTTATGCAGGACCGAGAGAAGCGATCTTCCATGCTATGGTACGTAAAAATTACGGGTGCACTCATTTTATTGTTGGTCGCGACCATGCTGGTGTGGGTGATTATTATGGCACGTACGATGCACAGCTGATTTTTAGTAACTTTACTGAAGACGAATTAGGGATTACACCATTATTCTTTGAACACAGCTTCTACTGCAAGAAGTGCGGAAATATGGGATCGGCAAAAACATGCCCGCACGGTAAAGAAGATCATGTCATTTTATCAGGAACAAAGGTACGAGAAATGTTACGAAATGGAGTAACCCCACCACCAGAATTTAGTCGTCCGGAAGTGGTTGAAGTGTTAATTCGTGGGATGAAAGAGAAAGTTCAATCGTAACTAGTTAGAGGTTGGAAAGGGTGATGGTGATGAGAGTATATAAACCAGTGAGCAAGCAATGACGTTAACTTACATCGCATTCGCGGTAGCATTCTTCTTCGCATTAAATATAGGAGCAAGTGGAACAGCGGCTGCCATGGGTCCTGCATATGGAAGTGGTGCCGTCAAAAACAAACGAATTGCGATGTGTATCGTCGGTGTAGGTGCATTTTTAGGTGCTCTTGCTGGTGGTGAAGTCGTTCGTACAATTGGTTCTGGAATTATTCCTGAATCTATCGTTGAAGTGAACTTAGTTGTCATCATCCTTTCTGCTGCTTGTTTAACTCTTTTTATTGCAAATATTATTGGGATCCCGTTGTCGACGAGTGAAGTGGTTGTAGGTGCGATTGTAGGTGCTGGGATTGCTTATAATGCACTTTATCTTGAAACGTTGCTTGTGATTGTTTCATTTTGGGTTATTATTCCTTTTGTAGCGTTTTCGCTTTCATTTGTTTTTGGAAAAGTAATTCAACATGCTGAAAAGAAGTGGCCCCAGCTAAAAGGAAAAGGGAAATGGGGGCGTTGGCTTGCAATGCTTCTCATTATTACGGGATTTCTCGAAGCATTTGCTGCAGGGATGAATAATGTTGCTAATGCGGTCGGCCCACTTGTTGGTGCTGGGTTATTAGATGTAACGACAGCCGTCTGGTTTGGTGGTGCATTTGTTGCATTAGGTGCATTGCTTTTAGGAGGCCGTGTACTCGAAACGAACGGGAAGCGAATTACAAAACTGTCTTTGTTACAGGGAAGTGCAGTTTCTGCAACAGGTGGAACACTAGTCATCTTCTCTTCATTATTTGGCATACCAGTGCCACTAACCCAAGTAACCACATCGGGTATACTAGGTATAGGTACAGCTGATAATGGCTTTAAACTGTGGCAAAAAGATGTAATCAAGCGCATTATTAAAGTTTGGGTCGTGTCGCCAGTATTTTCTTTGGTGGTCTCGTACGGTCTAATTTTACTTTTTCTACAGTCAGACTTCTACACATTGATCGTTATTGTAAGTGTCTTTATCGCAACCGTGGGATCGATTAGTTTACTTTCTGCAACAAGAAAAGAAAAAAGTACGATTCATGATCAAGGTGGCGGGATTTAAGTGTTTTTATTCTTATTATTAAAGATAGATATCATCTAATGTCTTAAAAAATGGAAAGCAGGTGAAGGATATGAGTCAAAAGGTAGAAAACATCGTTTGGCATGAAAGTACGGTGACAAAAGAGGATCGTCAAAAGTCCAACAATCATAAAAGCTGTATTCTTTGGTTTACGGGATTGTCCGGTTCTGGTAAATCAACATTAGCCAACGCAGTAGAACATAAATTATATGAATTGGATAAGAAGACCTTTGTATTAGATGGCGATAATGTACGCCATGGACTCAATAAAGGGTTAGGCTTTAGTGCTGATGATCGCCGTGAGAATATTCGCCGTATCGGAGAGGTCTCTAAGTTATTTGTTGATGCCGGTGTCATTACATTAACGGCGTTTATCTCACCATTTAAAGAGGATCGAGATCAAGTGAGAGAAATCGTTGAGGATGGCGAATTTATTGAAGTTTTCGTAAAATGTTCATTAGAAGAATGTGAAAGTCGTGATCCAAAAGGCCTTTATCAAAAAGCAAGAGCTGGTGAAATTCCCGAATTTACTGGGATCAGTTCTCCTTACGAGGAACCAGAAAAGCCTGAGCTCGTCATTGAATCCGATCAACTATCTATTGAGGAATCTGTAAATAAAGTTATCGATTACTTAAAGGGACAGTCGATTATCTAAATGCAAAAACCCTATCTGAATTCAACAGATAGGGTTTTTTATTGGTGTTTATTCACTCATTTAAAAGTCGGTCAAGTGCTTTAGCTACATTGATTTCTCCGTATCCATAATAAGGATCAAGTCCTTTTGGCCCTAAATCTTCGGATGTTTCTCGGATTAATTGATAGACTTCGCTGTTCGTTAGCTCTGGTTGAATTGATCGAATGAGCCCTGCGAGACCTGCAACATGTGGAGCAGCCATTGATGTTCCAGACATAATCACATAGTTATTATTTGGAAAGGTGCTCGGAATATGCTCGCCTGGAGCGGTGACATCGACATGGTGTCCGTAGTTGGAAAACAACGCACGGTCCCTGTTATGGTCAACTGCAGCAACCGTTAAAACCTCTTCATATTCAGACGGATACATCGGATCATCAACATTATCATTCCCAGAAGCTGCAATTAAGACGACGTCATTTCGGTCTGCATAGCGGATGGCATCGTGTAAAATAAATGAATCGTAATAATCACCAAGACTCATATTAATGACCTTTGCACCTTGATTCGTTGCCCAACGAATTCCCCGTGCAACTTCAAACGATGTTCCTTCTCCGTCGTCATCCAACACTTTGACCGGTAAGATCGGGTTATTCCATGATACACCAGCAATTCCATTGATATTGTTTGTGATTGCGGCTGCAATTCCAGCGACATGAGTCCCATGACCATGGCTATCATAATAATCAGAAGACCCATCAAATGAATTATATCCGTCGAGAACTTTCTCTTTTAAATCTTGATGATCTGGGTCAACTCCTGTATCTAAAATCGCAATGATGACATCCTCATCACCGATTGACATATCCCAGCCTTCCTCCGCTTGAATTTGTGAGAGGTTCCACTGGTGAGTTGCAAAGAACTCATCATTCGGTAACGGAGAGGAGTGACGTCGATAACTAGAGGCTGTTCCTTGTTTTGAAATGACATAGTTTGGTTCAACAAATTCGATAGCTTCATCAGCTGATAATAGCTCAATTAAATCAGCAGTTGATTTTGTTTCATCACGTAAAACAAGGTAAGGATCGCTATCTTTTTTGATGGTTATAGTTGATTGAGCGTTAATCCATTGTTTTACTTCTGTTTCATCATTAAACTTTACGACCGCTTCGTGCTCTTGATAATCCCGTTCCTTGTCAGTCTCCTCGTCATCGGATGCCACGACTATTTGCCAATCGAGTTCTGGAACAGATTGTGCTGTGACGTGATGTTTTCGGTCCTTCCCATCTTCTATATCGACCTCTGGGTCACCATTTGAAATGAAAAAGTTCCCATTAGCATCGGCGACAGAAGCCATATCATTAATAAATGTTCTAACAAATGAAAGGTCAACTTCACCTGCGACCCAACCATTTGTATCTTTTTGTTGTGCCATGAGGAAATACTGATGCCCATCGTACTCATAAGGGTCTGAGTAGACAATGTCTTGGTCGGCATCGTCGATTAACTCTTTCAGTCTAGATGTAGAGATCTGACCGATCGCTACATCTACTTGATCGTTTTTGGTAACGGCAAAAGAATGGAAGTGGGGATGTTCATAAAGTTCGTCCTCAAATTCTTTTTGTAAGGAAGGTTCACTTAAGTCCCTTTCTGCCCATTCTTGCAGTTGTTCTGATAAGTGAGTAATAAATAGTGATGTTGTCATCGCTAAATCATCAGCCAAGACTTGGTCCATGACTGAGCCATCGAGTGGCTCGGGTTGCGATTGATTTGTTGCTCGTTGCTGATTCCCCCCATCTCCCCAAAAGGGGGCAGCAATCAAGAATAGCAAAATGGCTCCGATAAAAAAAGCGTATGGATTTAGTTTGCTCATAACTTCCTCCTACATTGACTACAGTTTTCATTTATATTGAATCGGTCATTACAATCCATATGAAGGTTAAAATGAGAGTTTTCAGTTTGGTCATAATCGCTAAAAAGGATTAGTATGAATCGTTTAAAAAACGAGCCATAAAAATTTCATCATCAAACGAACCATTAATGATGACTTGCTCTCTTTGGACCCCTTCCTCAATAAAACCATATTTTTTGTAAAGTTTTGTTGCAACGGCATTTCGGGCAAAGACAGTTAAGCAAATTTTATGAAGTTGATTTTGCTGCCCCCACTGAATTGAATATTCCATAACACGGGAGCCTATCCCCTTTCCTTGAGCATCTTTTCTTAGCCATGTGCGGAAAATGCCCGTATGGGATTTCATTTTTAATTCGCCACGAATAATTCTGGCAATGCCCATGACTTCGCCATTAACTTCAATTACGGTGTACATATTGTTTTTTTTGATCATATCTTCAATAAATTGTTTCTCTTCTGAAACAGTGCGGACAGCTTCCTTTTGTAAATACGTACCTTCTGCAATGATTTCTTTCACCCCATCAACAATTGCCTGTGCATCATCCACTGAAGCGGGTCTTAAGATTACTCGCGTGCGATCTTTTGCTTCGAACGACATAATGAGTTGTTTTGAATGTTCTTTAACAAACATTTAGGTTCCCTCCTTTAATTCTGCCAAAACTTATCAGGATTTTTGTCAATCGACGATTTTAACAAATGAGAAACTGGAACGATTTCAACCTGTTTTTCTTGAAATTGAGTCGCCGATTGTTTGACTCCTTTGACTGTTTCAGTCCCGCGTATACCGACATGCCCAATTCCAATGGCGCTCCCTTTCTTTTGAGCAACCTTCGCTAGTTTCTTCATTTGCTTATTTACATGCGAATGTGATGAATGTGTATCGTCTAAAAAAACATCTCGCATTGCCCATGGAACCCCAAGTTCTTCAGCTAGTTTCGGAATCACTGTGTTTCCGCTCGTGCCACTGTCGATAAAATAGAGGTTGTGTTCTTTAGCAACTTCTAGTATGGCACGCATAATGTCTTCGTCTTCTACAATTCGTGATCCCATATGATTGTTAATACCTTTAACATGGGGGATCGATTCAATGGCAGCTTCAACTCGCTTTTTAATTTCCTCAATCGGTAGATCTGCAGTGATTGGATTCGGTCCAAGCCACGAACTTTTGCCTTTTTTAGGTTGAAGAGGGAGGTGAAGCATAACCTCTAACCCTTTTTCGTGTGCAAGCTCCGCCTGTACTTCTGACTCCGCTAAAAAAGGCATGATGGCCACTGTAATGGGGATATCAGATTCAAAAAATTCATCAACTCCTTTAACATCGCCACCGAAGTCATCAATAATAATTGCTGCTTTAGCAACTTCTTTTGCATGGGCGTAATTAATGGAACCAAGAGAGACGATTGATGCAGAAATGAATAAGAATAGTAGTAGCTTTTTCATCATCTTAACCACCTAATTGTTTAAAGATTTTGTTGTTTTGATACTGGATTATCGACCTTGTAATAGACGCTTATGAATCCAAATCGCAGCTTGTGCTCCGTCACCCATGGCAACAGATAGTAACTGCGAATGGGCAACGACATCACCAACAGCCCATACATCAGGTATGTTGGTTTGCTTCGTACGAGGGTTAACATTAATATGTTTATTTTCTAGCCTTTCTACTCCAATACGTTTGGCAAGGCCTGAATTTACTTGATTGTTTCCCATTGCAAGAAATGCATGAAAAGCCTCGATTTTCTCACCGTTTACTAACGTAATTCCTGTAAATTGTGATTGATCTTTCGTATGAACATCTTTGACTTCTTCATTTATGATTGTAATATTTTCTTTTGCAAGTTTGTTCACAACCTCATCTGGCACATTTATTTTTTCGTGATTCACAAATGTAATCTCATCGCTCCAATAACGAAGAGCACGTGAGAGGTTCGCACCAGCTTTCCCTGAACCGATTACAATCGTTTTTTTCTGTTTAATTTCATATCCGTCACAATCAGGACAAATATAGACACTGTGGCCGAGACAGGGGAGTAGTGCCGGCAAATCTGGGAGTCGTTCCGTGATACCTGTTGCAAATAAGAGGGTTTTTCCTTTCGGACAAATTGTGTCGTCTTGTAGGGTGATGGCAAACCCTTGCTGATCTTTTTTTATATCAATCGCTTTGTCATTGATAAAGTGAACACCGAATTGCTTGGCTTGCTTTTGTCCGGTAGAACGAAAGTGATCACCACTAACACCGTCGGGCCAACCTAATAAGTTATGGTAATTTCGACAAAGACTCGAACGACCGCCTCCAGCATCAATCACTGCAATGGAGTGATCATACCTGCCTAATTGAATCGCTGCTTGTAAGCCCGCAATACCACCACCAATAATTAAGCAATCATATGTCATCACGTAACCGTCCTTTCCATACTGCACTTTTTCTTGCTACGGTTAGCTTTCCAAAAATGAGAATTAAATATAATAAAATAAAAAGCACTACATGACATCTCTGAATTGCCATGTAGTGCTTTTTTACTATTTTCTTATATTAAAGGCGGCGTTTAACTGTCCGCGGATCATACGGTCACGCACATCTTTCTTCTTGAGTTGCTTTTGTTCCATCCGTCTGATTTCATAGGTTTGCATTCCATCTTCCATTTTGTTGGCAATATCTACCAACCGTTCAACATCCATGAAAGAAAATTTACGTGTGCCACCTTGTGTACGCTCAGGATAGATCAGTTTTCGCTCCTCATAATAGCGAATTTTTCGTTCAGATAGTCCTGTTAATTCGCTAACAACCCCAATGGTAATAACTTTCTTTTCTTTATAAGACTTTGCCACAAGTGTATACACTCCTCTCAATTTTTGGAAAGTTGTGATTGTTATTTATACTATACCATATCAGAATAGGTGGAAAAGCTTTCTTTGTTAGATTTCCTAACATAGTTTCTGGAGAAAGTTGTTAGCCGTTAGAAAAGAGAGTTAAGTTCTTCATATTTGAATGATGCCTGGCTATGTAAATGTAGACAAAAAAAGGGTAAAATAGCTATATATGATCACCAAGCGATTGCATTACAGTTTTGAAAGAAGGATGAACTATGGCTAACAATAATTTTGATCAATTAAACAATTTACTAGCGCATCATACAAATGAGTATTGTCAGTATATGTGGGAAGATGTAGAGGTTTTGCGTGCTTTAGTCCAATCGTCACCGGTAGCGATTGTGGTTCTAGATAAAGATGGAAAGTTGATCTTACTAAATTATGGGGCTGAATCGATGTTTGGGTGGCATGAAGACGAAATCATCGGAAAACTCCATCCGTCGTTTTATGGTTGCGAGGGAGAAACACGTCCAATTGTTGAGAGGCTTCAGAAGGGTGAGGTTATTGCGAGTGAAGATGCTATTCTACCCAAAAAGTCAGGTCTAATGATTGATGTCAGTGTATCTGGTGTGCAGCTTTTTGATCAAAAGCAGGAACTTATCGGTTTTTTATTGATCTTAAAGGATCAAACGATTCGTAAAAAGGCAGAGAATGAGTTGCAAAGTACACTCAAAGAGCTAAAAGACATTAAATTTGCCCTTGATCAATCATCCATTGTCGCGATTACTGATCCGCAAGGGAGGATAAGGTATATCAATGATAAGTTTACTGAAATTTCGGGTTATTCTCGAGAAGAGCTATTAGGTAGGGACCATCGTATTGTTAACTCTGGTTATCACTCGAAACAATTTTTTCGCCAGATGTGGCGTACGATTGGAAATGGGGATGTTTGGCAAGGGGAAGTGAAAAACCAAGCCAAGGATGGGAGCTATTATTGGATGCACACAACGATTGTTCCCTTTTTGGATTCCAATGGCAAACCATATCAATATGTATCCATTCGTACGGATGTCACTGAACGAAAAAAAGTAGAAGAACGAGCCCATTATCTAGCTTACTATGATGAGTTAACAAAATTGCCAAATCAACTGGCATTTCGTGAGCAGTTAGCAACGGCTTTACAGGAAGCAACAGCAAACCAAGAACGTTTAGCGGTTTTATCGATTGATTTAGATCGGTTCAAAATGATTAATGATTCATTGGGGCGCAGATACGGAGATTTAATGTTACAGGCGGTTGCGCAACGAATCCATGCTTGCTTACGAGCTGACGATATGATTGCACGTGTAGGTGGGGATGAATTTCTAATTTATTTACGCGACGCAAATGAGGAAACGATTCGGGTGATTGCAACGAAGGTTTTGAAAGCCTTAGATAAGGGCATTTGTATAGAACGAAGTGAGAACTATACGACCTGTAGTATTGGAATAAGTATTTTTCCAGATGATGGTCAAACGATTGATGAGCTCACTCAAAAAGCTGATATCGCGATTAATCAAGTGAAAAAACAAGGGAAAAATAATTATCAGTTCTTTCAATCGATCATGGACCGAGAGGTAACTCGTCAAGTTATGATTGAAAAAAACTTACGTAAAGCATTAGAAAACGAAGAGTTTTCACTAGTGTACCAGCCGAAGTTGAATTTAATGACGTCAGAGATTAATGGAATGGAGGCACTTCTTCGTTGGGAGAATGACCACTTAGGCTCTGTCTCACCGGGGGAGTTCATACCGGTCGCTGAAGAGACTGGTATGATTTGTGAAATTGGCGAGTGGGTCTTACGTACCGCGTGTGAACAAAACAAAGCCTGGCAAAAGCAAGGGTATAAGCCAATATGTGTGTCTGTTAATTTATCGGTAAGACAGTTTCAACAACCAGATCTCGTTGATATGATTGCTGGTGTTTTAAAAGATACAGAGTTGGACCCGCATTATTTAGAATTAGAAATTACAGAAAATATTGCGATGCATCAAAAGAAGTATGTAAATCAAAAGCTAAATGCGATTCGTAATCTCGGTGTCCATCTATCTATTGATGATTTTGGGACAGGCTATTCATCACTTAGTTATTTGAAAGATTACCCAGTAGATACATTGAAAATCGATAAATCATTTATCGATGAAATAGCAAGTAGTGGTGATGCTTCTATTGTGCGGGCGATTATCGCGATGGGGCACAGCTTAGGACTGAATGTGATAGCAGAAGGTGTTGAAGTCGAGGAGCAATTATCGTATTTAAAGGAGCATTTATGTCATCAAATTCAAGGGTATTTCCTAAGTAAGCCATTAACTAGTAAAGATTTTGAAACTCGAGTCTTAAAGGACATCAACTAAACATTTAAATCTTAGTGATCAAAGTCATTGGAGACCATCTCCAATGGCTTTTTTAGTGTCTAGAAACATTGCCAGTAAAATTCCTCTGTAAAAGAAACTCACATGTTTGAAGTTTCTGAAAACAAACTGTGGAATAATGAGAATCACAAAACTACTGATGAATGCCATATGCAGGATGTCATTCATAGGAGGGATTAATATTGTAAGGTTAAATGATGATGGTTGGTCTTGCTGTTTTTAGATTAAAACGATGTAGAGGGGTGTATAAGATGACATTATCAGATGTTTTTAAGTTTAAAAATCAACAGACGAAAATGCTTCATTTAGCTTGGATCGCATTCTTTGTATCGTTCTTTACGTGGTTTAATATGGCACCGCTTGCTACAACAATGATAGAAACGACAGACTTTTTGACAGCGGATCATCTTGCTGCATTAGCTATCGTTAATGTTGCGTTAACGATTCCAGCACGGATTATCGTTGGGAAATTGCTAGATAAATATGGCCCGAGAAAGGTCTATGCCGGGTTATTAATAATCATGTCAATTCCGACATTTGTGTTTGCGTTCGGTACTAGTTTTATGCAATTGTTAATAGCAAGACTGATATTAAGTAGCATAGGAGCCAGTTTTGTTGTAGGGATACGGATGGTATCGGAATGGTTTCCACCAAGAAGTGTTGGAATGGCTGAAGGTATTTACGGAGGTTGGGGCAACTTTGGTTCGGCAGCGGGTGCCATGCTTTTGCCTTGGTTATCGCTAACAATGTTTGGTGGAGATAACGGTTGGAGGTATGCTGTAGCTTTTACAGGACTAGTTTGTTTAATTTACGGGATTATTTTTTACATCTTTGCAAGAGATACGCCTGAAGGTAAGGAATACAAAAAACCAAAGAAGATTGCAGCTATGGAAGTTAGCAGTTGGGGAGATATGGTTCTTCTTATCTTATGGACCATTCCATTATATGCAGCACTTACCCTTGTCGCATGGCGGTTGCAGGGAACGGGAATGATCTCAGATACCTTATTATATACGGCATATGCACTTTGTGTTATCTTCTGTATCTATCAAATTTACAACATCTTTAAGGTAAATGTGCCGATTTTAAAAAAAGGTGTACCTAAGGACGATCGTTATAAGTTTAGAAATGTAGCAGCGTTAAATAGTACATACTTTGCCAACTTTGGAGCAGAGTTAGCGATTATTTCAATGTTACCAATGTTTTTCCAAATGATGTTCTCATTAAGCCCAGCACAAGCAGGGTTGATCGCATCTTCATTTGCATTTGTTAATTTAATTGCAAGGCCGTTAGGAGGCTGGTTATCAGACCGAATGAATAGTCGTAGAAATACAATGCTTATTTATATGATCGGGATTAGCGTTGGACTTGTTGGGATGGGGATGATTGATTCGAGCTGGCCGCTCGTATTGGCAGTTGCGATGACTATTGTAACGTCGATGTTTATTCAAGGGGCAGAAGGAGCGACATTTGCAGTCATTCCTTTTGTTAAACAAAGAATTACTGGTCAAATTGCCGGTATGAGTGGCGCATATGGGAATGTGGGCTCTACAGTTTACTTAGTGCTCTACACCCTTGTTACACCACAGCAATTTTTCTTTATTTTAGCAGGTGGAGCATTTTTAAGTTTTATTTGCTGCTACTTCTGGTTAGATGAGCCAGAAGGTTCATTTGCCAACGAGTATCTTGAATCTTCTGTCGACCGATCGAATCAATATAGTGCATAACGTTACAGGAAAATAACTAAAGCGATAATAATTTTTTTCTATTGATTAAAAGTTGATCCCATTGTCACGTTTGTGGTGACAATGGGATCAACTTTTTTATGACGTTAAGGTAATGTGATAGCCTAGTACGAACGAGGTGAACCATTAAATTGTAAAAAAATATATGTGACAAAAGTTAACAGGAATGCAGATCTATATACCGTGATATGCAAAAATATAAGTGTGATTAAGCGTGTAAATAAATGTAAGGAGGTTATTTTTATGAAGGGTAGTAGCTCAGCACTCCTATTATCGACGCTAGCTATGGTCGTTTCTTTTTCCGTTTGGACGGTCATGTCACCAATCGCTTCACAACTCCAAGAGGCTTATGGTTTTGGATCCGTTGAGAGAAGTATTTTAGTTGCAATCCCAGTATTGTTAGGATCAATCATGAGAATACCAATGGGAATATTAACGGATCGCTATGGGGGTAAAAAAGTTTATACGATTACAATGTTGTCGCTTGTTTTTCCGTTAGTGGCAGCAGGTTTTGCCGATTCTTATGCATGGTTGTTGATGTCTGCCTTTTTTATCGGCATGGCCGGTACAACATTTGCTATTGCGATTACCTATGTATCAAAATGGTACCCACCCGAGAAGCAAGGGTTAGTATTAGGCATTGCAGGGATGGGGAATTTCGGTACAGCTGCCGTTAGCTTTACGATCCCAACGATTGTTTTGGTGTTTGGTCTTTCTTGGGCTTTTTGGGGATTAGCTATTTTAATTGGACTAATGGCGATCATCTTTTGGTTCGGGACGAAAGAGTCCGAGGTACAAGAACAACCTAGTTCGATCAAAGACTCGTTGTCTGTGATGAAGATGAAAGCGACTTGGGTGTTATCGTTGTTTTACTTTTTGACGTTTGGCGGTTTTGTTGCTTTTAGCGTTTATATGCCCACGTTATTGCAGGATGAATTTTTGTTTTCAGCTGTTGGTGCTGGAATGATATCGGCTTTGTTTATTACAATTGCAACATTCATTCGCCCGCTTGGGGGCTATTTAGCTGACAAATTTGGAACCGACAACATTTTATCCACTGTTTTTGTTGGGGCAATTGGAGCTGCGCTTATCATCTCCTTTTTGATTAACGATTTAACTTTTTTTGTTGCGAGCTGCTTTTTGTTAGCGTTCTTGTTTGGTATTGGTAATGGGGCTGTTTTTAAGCTTGTACCAGAAGTTTCAAAAGGAAACACTGGTGCAGTCACTGGGGTCGTTGGTGCGATCGGAGGTCTAGGAGGCTTTTTTCCTCCGATTATGCTAGGTTTCATTAATCAATATACAGGCAGCTATGTTCTTGGATTTGTTTTCTTAGGTGCCTTCGGTTTTGTATGTTTACTTGTTCACTACAAGTTCATGAAACAACGCAAACATAGGCAAGCATTATCTTCTGGGAAAACTCAAACGGCTTAGGCAAAATTTAAATGAATGGTGTAAAAAAGAGCAGGAAGTAAAAGTAGTTTAAATTCTTCTGTTAGGATTCCTTACATTTTTACTGCTTTGAAGTTGTTTTTATGGAATAATCAGAATTAACAAAAGGTAGTGTTCTTTACATACATGATCGAGAGAGTATTTTAGTTAACAGATGCTGTAAGTAGCAGTAAATATGGGTCTGATTGAATAATAAGGATGGTTGATAAGAGTGAGTGATTTATTAAAACATTTTCGAAAAAAACAACTTGAATTAGGTACAGAGACCATTTATCAAGCACAGTGTCCATATTGTAGTGTTCAGTGTACCAAAGAGGTGATGGAGGAGCGGATTATCGCAAGAAAAAAGATAAAAGTAAAGCCGAACAAGGAAGATCCGACCTCAGAAGGTCGCTTATGTATCAAAGGAATGAACGCACATCAACATGTAATCAATGGCGAAAGGATTAAATTTCCACTATTAAATGTTGATGGTGAATTTCAGCGCATTCCGTGGAGCTTGGCACTCGATTATATCAAGGAAAAGTTCGAAAAGATTCAACATCAAAAAGGGAATGATGCAATCTCAGTCTATGGCGGAGGATCCTTGACCAATGAAGAAGCCTATCTATTAGGAAAATTTGCTCGTGTCGCTTTAAAAACCAAGTATATCGATTATAATGGACGGTTTTGTATGTCTTCAGCAGCTTCAGCTGCACAACAAGTGTTTGGGATCGATCGCGGTCTAACCAACCAACTTTCGGAGGTCCCTGAGGCGAAATGCATTATTCTAGCCGGTACTAATATTGCTGAATGCCAACCGACGATATTGCCTTATTTTCGTAAAGCGAAGAAAAATGGTGCTTATATTATTGCGATTGATCCGCGTGAGACAGGAACAACAAAGCTTGCTGACTTACACCTAAAAGTCAAACCCGGAATGGATGCCAATCTTGTGAACGGAATTCTTAAGATACTGATTGATCGTGATTTTGTTGACTATAAGTTTGTGAATGAACGCACGAATGGATTTTCTCAGTTACGCGATCACGTAAGCGTGATTCAACTAGACGAAGTTTCTGAGGTAACTGGAGTCGATATTGACGACATGATCACAGCGGCTGAGCAATACGGTCAAGCGGAGACTGGGATGGTATTTACAGCGAGAGGGGTTGAACAACATGCAAGTGGTGTTCAAACGGTTAAAAATTTTCTCAACCTGCCATTGGTAACAGGAAAGATTGGCAAGCGAGGCTGTGGTTATGGTGCAATTACAGGACAAGGGAATGGTCAAGGTGGAAGGGAGCACGGACAAAAAGCCGATCAGTTGCCTGGTTATCGCTCGATTGAAAACGACGAACATCGTAGGTATATTGCAGGCGTTTGGGGTATTGACGAAGAAGAGTTGCCACGAAAAGGAGTATCAGCCTATGAATTGTTTGAGAAAATTGATCAAAATGAGATCAATGCTATGTTTATTATGGGGTCGAACCCAGTTGTATCCAATCCAAATTCACAGTTTGTTGAACAAGCGTTAAAAAAGCTAGATTGTTTAGTCGTTGCTGATCTTTATATGTCTGAGACAGCAAGAATGGCGGACCTTATTTTACCAACTACTGCGTATTTGGAAGATGAAGGAACGATGACCAACCTTGAAGGACGGGTGCTGTTAAGAAAAGGGGAACGACCGGCACCACCCGAAGCAAAGCATGATTGGCAAATTCTTTGCGATGTCGCTAAAAAATTAGGAAGAGAAGAGTTTTTTGCGTTCACATCTGCTAAAGAGATTTTCAATGAGCTCCGTATAGCAAGTCGAGGTGGAAAGGCTGATTATTATGGTGTGACTTATGATCGCTTGCGGGAAGAAGGGGTGTTTTGGCCTTGTCCGACACTTGAACATCCAGGTACAAGACGTTTATTTGAATCTTCTTTTGCGCACGAGGATGAAAAAGCAATTATTAGTGCCGTTGAATTTCAGGAACCAAAGGAAAAGGTGTCAAAAAGCTTTCCGCTCGTGTTAACGACAGGGCGGGTGATGCACCACTATTTAACAGGCGTACAGACGCGAAATAGTCCTGATTTATTGGGGCGTGCCACTGAACCACTTTTAGAAATTCACCCAAAAACAGCAGAATTGTATCAAATTGAAGACCATAGCTTAATTCAACTTACTTCGCGCAGGGGAACAATGATTGCGAGAAGTAAGTATTCAGAAACGATTCGAGAAGATACTTTATTTACAACATTTCATTGGGGCGATTTGCAAAGTGTTAATCGTTTGACTAACCCTGCCCTTGATCCTGTCTGTCGTATGCCTGAATTTAAAGTAAGTGTCGTAAAAGTGACACCACTTTAATGATAGAATAGATATTAAGATATGAAAACTATTGAATCTAGCAATAATATCTACTATACTTTATAAAACATATCAATTAAGTCGGGATAGTGAATCGATAGGGGGAGAAGTAAACGTGAAACAATGGATTCGTGAAGTTGGACGTGGACAAAAAGGGAGACGCGATTTAAGCTATGAAGAAGCTATGCAAGCGGCTGATGCTATTGCGAGTGGTGAAGCGACAGATGCTCAAATAGGAGCGTTTTTAATCGCAGAACGAGTGAAGGAAGAATCAGCAGAGGAATTGTCGGCATTTATCCAACAGTTTAGACAAGGATCAGACAGAATTCCTACATCAACGGTTCTTCAAGATAAATTAGTAGATTTTGCTGGACCTTATGCAGGGCGAAACACATTTGCAGCTACAGTTCCTGTGTCAATTTTACTAGCTGAGCGTGGAATTCCTGCGTTATTGCATGGAAGTGAATCATTGCCACCAAAGTATGGAACATCGATCAAAAGGATTGTAGAGAAACTAGACATTCCTGTTGATGTAACCACGAACCAAGTCGCTAAGTCAATTGAGGAAGCGATGATTGGATTTGCATGGACAGAAAAGTTTTCTTCGCCACTTGCGCGTATTCGCCATATTCGTGAAGAAATGGGCGTTCGTACGTTTTTGAATACGGCTGAAAAGTTACTTAACTTAGCGAATGCAAAAACGTTAATGGTTGGTGCATTTCATAAAACAGCCATTGATAAAATTATTCCAGCCTTGCAGAAGCTTCCGTATAAACAAGCATATATCGTTCAAGGAATTGAAGGTTCGGAGGACATCCCTGTTCACCGAAACAGCAGTTTTATTTATAAAATCACAGATGATGGTTCGGAGTCATTAACGGTAAAGCCAAAGGATTTCGGTCTTGCTCAAACAAAGGACCAGGAAAAAGAGAAGCTTTCACTAGATCAACAAGTCGATATTATCAACCGTCTTCTCGCTGGTGATCAAGCTGAAGAGCTCGAGTATTTTAGGGCTCAAGTGCTATTTAATGCTGGTGTTCGCTATTTTCTTTATGGTGAATTTGCAACGATAGAAGAGGGAATCCGTTATGCTGATCAACAATTAGTCAATAAGGTTGGCGAGAATCATTTACAGATTTGGCGTCGAGCGATAAATAATAGCGTAAAAAGTTGATTCGTAGATCAGTCAAAGATTTGACTAAACTAAAAACGAGGGAGAGACGGTCATGGTAAAAGGAAAAGTGTTTTTAGTTGGTGCTGGTCCAGGTGATGCGCAGTTAATCACAGTCAAAGGGTTAGAATGTATTCAAACAGCGGATGTGATTTTATATGACCGCTTAGTTAATCCTCTATTGCTAGAACATGCGAGACCAGAGGCAGAACTCATATATTGTGGTAAGCTCCCAGACCGACATATTCTTCGTCAGGAATCAATTAATCAATTATTAGTTGATAAAGGGCTTGAAGGTAAAAACGTCGTTCGTTTAAAGGGCGGAGACCCAAGCGTATTTGGAAGAGTTGGAGAAGAGGCTGAAGCACTGGCTCGGCATCAAATCGATTTTGAAATTGTCCCAGGAATTACATCAGGGATTGCGGCTCCTGCTTATGCAGGAATCCCAGTCACTCACCGGGAGTATGGGAGTTCTTTTGCTGTGGTGACTGGACATGATAAATCAAAAGAAGGGAAGCCGACGATTGATTGGAGCGCGTTGGCATCTGGTGTCGATACGATTGCGTTTTATATGGGTGTTGGAAATTTAGGCTATATTACTTCACAACTTTGCTTATATGGCCGATCACCTAAAACCCCTGTCATCTTAATTCAATGGGGAACACTAGGTAGGCAAAACGTATTAGAAGGCACATTGGAGACAATAACAGCTAAAGCCGAAGAAGTCGGGTTTGAAAATCCCGCGATTACATTAGTGGGTGATATTGTTAGCATTCGTAAAAAAATACAATGGTTTGAGAAAAAGCCATTGAAAGGAAGACAGGTATTAATTGCAAGAACAGGGACAAATCGTGGGAAGTTAGCAGAGGCATTAACAAAACAAGGGGCAGAAGTGTTTGAGTACCCGCGCATGCAAGCTGAGTCTCTCATTTCTGAAACATCTTTTATTAAAACGATTGAGCAGGTGGCACGCTATACGAATATGTTATTTACTTCCCCTGAAAGCGTGGAGTTCTTTTTTCGGGGATTGCGGCACTATCAAATTGATATTCGCTCCGTTCAAGCCACCTTCTATGCCGGATCTGTTAAGTCAAAGCGGGCACTTGAAGCGTACGGATGTATCGCTAACGTGATCGACAATGTGAACATGGACGTTGGGGACTGGTTAGTTATTGGTGAACGCGATTATGAAAAAGAACAGAGGTTTCAGTACATGGGAGATTACCTTGCAGTGTATAAGACAAGTGCTGTTAAGCAATCGAATGAGACGTTTAGACGTCTGCGACAAGAAAACACATTAAATACAGTTGTATTCCCAAGTGCTAGAGCCGTTACAAATCTAGTTGAAACAGTGCGAGCACAAGGGGAAGACCCAAGCCAACTACTTGCAGATGCAGCAGTCATTTGTATGGGAAGTCGATCATTTGTAGCAGCGAAACAAGCTGGGTTTAACGTGGCAAGTACGTCAAAAACGCCTAGTATTGCCGATGTTATCGATTCGATTCAAGAGCAAGTACAAACAAATAAGGAACGAGAAGAAGTTGAAATTGTTATTAAGTAGGTGAAAGATATGGAAGCCGTTCTATATGTCGGGCATGGAAGTAGAGTAGAGCAAGGGAATGAGCAACTTCGCTCCTTTGTAAGTGAAGCGATGGCAAGCGTTGATATTACGATTCAAGAGCTTTGTTTTATTGAATTAACAGAGCCGACAATCGCTTCTGGAATTGATGCTTGTGTAAAACGAGGGGCTACGAGCATCGCTATTATTCCCGTCCTGCTTTTGACAGCTGGTCACGCAAAAGTGGATATACCAAGAGAAATTATGCGTGCACAAACAATCTATCCTGATATTACGTTTCGTTATGGGCGCCCATTTGGGGTCACTGAGACGGTGATAACCGTTATCGGAGAACGGTTGAAAGAGAAAGGATTTCTGTTTGAATCGGAGAGTAGACCTACCATGCAAGAACGTCAAGACGTATCACTCCTTGTTGTTGGTCGAGGGAGCAGTGATCCTGATGCAAACAGTGACCTTGCAAAAATCAGTCGTCTTGTTTGGGAACATTATCCTGTTACGTTTGTGGAAACGTGTTATCTCGCTGCCACGTCGCCTAGTTTTGACGAAGGGCTAGACCGTGTACTAACATTGCCAACAAAAACGGTCTATGTTTTGCCTTATTTATTATTTACAGGTGTGTTAATGAAACGGATGGAAGAAAAAATCGATTCCTTTCAAAGACGTAACAAACAAGTGATTTTGTGTGACTACTTAGGCTTTCATTCAAAATTGATTCATGTGTTGATTGAGCGGGTGAATGAAGTTGTTGGGGGTAGGTACAATTTTTTGATCACAGATGAAAGTGATCGTTCTAGTCAGCTAAAGACCATGGAGGCGAGAGTATGACTTACCCACTTATGGTGAAGCTTAAAGGGAAATTGGTTGTCGTAGTTGGTGGTGGGGCAGTTGCGACGAGAAAAATCAAGCGATTAATACAAGAAGCAGCCGATGTCACAGTTGTCTCTCCCTACTTAAGTGAATCACTGCAAATACTTATTCATGACCATAACCATCGTTTGACGTGGGTGCAAGATCGTTTCAAAGCTTTGTATATCAAAGATGCATTTCTGGTGATTGCTGCTACAGATGATCGTGACGTGAACCGTAGCGTTTTTGAGGCAGTTAATCAATACCAATTAGTAAATATTGTTGACCAGCCCGAACTTAGCAATTTCTATGTACCGTCAATGTTAAAGAGGGGAGAGTTGACAATATCGGTGTCCACAGGAGGAGCTAGTCCTATGCTTGCTAAGCACATTTGCCAAGATCTTGAAAAAACGTATGATGAACGTTATGAAGAGTATCTTGAATTTCTATTGAAGTCGAGAAAGGATATTATTGAACATGTTCCAGAACGTACTAAGCGTAAGCAAATGTTTCAAGAGTTAGCTAGTAAGCGATTTTTAGAGGCTGCGGATCGCCAGCGGGAGTTAGAAAAGTTAATGAAAAAGTTGAATTGACAAAAGGCCGTTTTTCGGGCCTTTTTTTATTAGGTAAAGGGTACGGAGTGCGCCAACAAAGGTGAGGTGCCCAGGAAGTGGGCTTACTCACGCCGCCTTTGATTGAAGGATGAGGGAGAATGCACTGAAGCAGAAAGGAGTAAATCAGGAAGATGGAAAAGGGTACGGAGTGCGCTAGCTACGAAGGTTTGATTTATGATTGGATTCACAAAGTTTTTGAGGAACTCAGTGGAAAATAATGCTTGTCAACTTGAACTCCTTAATGTTAACCTTTAATTAAATAAGGTTAACGAAAGGGTGTATGAGATGACGATAACTGTCAATGAGAAAAATCGTTGGGAACAATTCGCTAACAAAGCATTAACAGGGGTCCCTCTAACAGTTGGAGAAGGACTTGAAGTGTTACAAACACCAGATGAGCAAGTATTACCATTATTGCAAGCTGCTTTTCGGGTGCGAAAACACTACTTCGGGAAAAAAGTAAAGCTAAATATGATTATTAATGCTAAAAGTGGTTTATGTCCGGAAGATTGCGGATATTGCTCGCAATCCATTGTTTCGGATGCACCGGTGGATAAGTATTCCTTTCTTGATAAAGAAACGCTCGTAGCCGGTGCGAAGGAAGCGATGAATCGAAAAGCAGGAACGTATTGCATTGTGGCAAGTGGACGTGGACCGACGGATCAAGAGTTAAATCAAGTTGTAGAAGCTGTCGAGGAAATTAGAGAAACGATGCCATTAAAAATTTGCGCTTGTTTAGGTCTATTGAGTGATGAAAAAGCAGAAAAGTTAAAGGAAGCGGGGGTTCATCGTTATAACCATAACCTTAATACCCATGAAGATAATCATGAAAACATCACCTCAACTCATACGTACGAAGATCGTGTAAACACTGTCGAATCTGTGAAGCATGCAGGAATGTCACCCTGTTCTGGGTGTATTATTGGCATGGGAGAAACGGACGAACAAATTGTTGAAACAGCGCTTGCCTTACGAAAGCTTGATGCTGATTCCATTCCAGTTAACTTCCTTCATGCGATTCAAGGCACGCCCCTTGAAAATTACGGTCGCACACATCCAATGAAATCGTTGAAAGTATTAGCTTTAATGCGCTTTATAAATCCAACCAAAGAAATTCGTGTATCTGGTGGTCGTGAAGTGAATTTACGTACCTTACAGCCCTTAGCTCTCTATGCTGCTAATTCAATTTTTGTAGGTGATTATTTAACGACTGAGGGTCAGTTAGTAGAGGATGATCATCACATCATTGAGGATCTTGGTTTTGAGATTGAAGAATGTGCGCTTTGAACCTCACATGACTGAAATCACGAGTGTTCTCTCCCTATTCAAAAATAATAGTATTTTTCGACAAGAGTAGTAGTTTTTAGGAAAATTTCATGAAAATAATTGACAAAGTTTTTCGCCTGCTATACTGTTATAGTTAACAATTTCATTTAAGGGAAAAGGTGAGGGTTACGATTCGTAACCTTCTAATAGGGAAGTCGGTGAGAAACCGACGCGGACCCGCCACTGTAATTGGTTGCTCTCTGCGAAACCACTGTTCATATCGAATGGGAAGGTGTAGAAGAGCGAGAACCATAAGCCAGGAGACCTGCCTTTTCTAACAACACTGTTTGACCTACGGGGAATAGGGAAGTGTTAGAGAGCAGAGTCTAAGTTGAATACTAAAAACTAGTAAACAATCATTCAAGCATCTCTAACCTTCCAATAATGGTTAGAGATGCTTTTTTCGTTTTAGATGTAGCAGAGAGTATGTTAACAAGGGTACGTATACTCTCACATTGAGGTAGAGTGTGAAGAATAGACGAGAGATTCATAAACTTGAGTAAAAAGGGATGTTTAATAAGTTTAGTGATCATGCTGTTTGGTCACAACAAGTCATTGGAGTCTATAGATGGGAGGAAGTTGTATGGAAATGAACCTAGGGAAATTACTAGTCATTGGATTTGGGCCTGGGAATGAGGAACATATGACGTTTCGGGCAAAAGAGGCGATTTTGGAAAGTGATGCAGTTATCGGTTATAACACATATATTGATATCATCCGTCCACTATTGACAGATCAAGAAATTGTTCGTACCGGGATGACAGAAGAAGTCAGTCGTGCTCAGGAGGCGGTCAGGCAAGCAGAACAAGGTAGGAGTGTCGCGGTCATCTCGAGTGGCGATGCTGGTGTTTATGGGATGGCTGGTTTGATTTATGAAGTGCTCATTGAGCAAGGGTGGAAGGAAGAAACAGGCGTAAGGGTTGAGATTATTCCAGGAATTTCAGCGATTAATTCTTGTGCGTCGCTATTAGGTGCACCTGTGATGCACGATGCCTGTACGATCAGTTTGAGTGATCATCTAACGCCTTGGGAATTAATTAAAAAGCGTGTAGAAGCTGCAGCTCAAGCGGACTTTGTCATTTCTTTATACAATCCAAGAAGTGGGCGAAGAACTCGTCAAATTGTTGAAACACAACAGATCCTCTTAAGCTATCGGTCACCAGATACACCGGTCGGGTTAGTGAAAAGTGCATACCGCGAGCGTCAACACGTGGTTATCACTGATCTTGCACATATGCTTGATCATGATATCGGGATGCTAACGACAGTTGTGATAGGTAATAACTCGACGTTTATGTACGACGGTAAGATGATTACACCGCGTGGCTATCAACGCAAATACACGTTAGATAGCGAGGAACAGCAATTAAAACCGCACCAACGATTACAAGAACAAGCTGAGCCTTGGGCTATGCACCAAGGTGGATCTCAAACAAAAGCAGAGGTAGCTTCAGCCGTTGACTTAGCTGAGGAAGCTATGACAAAAGTAGGTTGCAAGGAGTCTGAACATAAACAGTCATCGGAATTTTCAAATGAGTTTAGGCAACAATCGATTTTTGAATTTGCTGTGTCTCCAGGTATTGCAAATAAAAAGATCAGCGCTCAGCAAATGCTTTCGATTGCAGAAATAGTTGGTGAATCAGGGACAATTGAGTATACACCAGACCATGAAATGCGAATATCGGTACATACGGATCAGCCAGATGAGATCACGTCAAGGTTAAAAACTGAGGGCCTGTTGTTATTACCGATAGGCAATGTTGTTAAAGTGAAAGCATGTGACTTTTGTGATGGTGAAAAGCGTGATGCGATCCCTCATGCAACGGAATTACAGGAAAAGCTAGGTGGGTTGTCTGTACCAAAGGCAATGACCATTGGCATTAATGGATGTGGAATGGCCTGTTACGGTGCAACGGCAGATGACATTGGCATCATTTATCGAAGACAAAAATTTGACCTTTTTTTAGGAGCAAAACGTACAGGTAGAAACGCGCATGTCGCACAGCTCGTGGCCGAAGGTGTAGAACCAGATCAAATTGTTGAAACCGTTGTGGCTGTTGTTGAACAATTTCGTGAGCGCGGTTTACCAAATGAGCGTTTTCATAAATTTTTTAAACGGGTTCAAGAGATTAATGGCTTCAAGTTCCGTGATGTACCGGATCAAGTCGTTGTTGATGAAGTTTGTGGAGATTAAATAGAAAAGGGATGTGTTACGCATGAACGCTGTCTTATTTATCGGTCATGGAAGTAAGAAGAACGAAGGAAATAGTGAAATTGCTCAATTTGTTGAATCAATGAAACCGGAGCTCGATGTCCCGATTGTAGAAACATGCTATTTAGAATTTGCTCAGCCATCTATTGCAACTGGCATTGAGCGTTGTATTGAGCGAGGAGCGACAAAGGTTGCTCTAATCCCAATGATGTTCTTTGCTGCCGGACATTCAAAAATACATATTCCAGATGCAATTGATCATGCAAAAGAAAAATACCCTGCAGTAGAATTTAGTTATGGTCGGCCAATTGATGTCCATGACAAGCTGTTTGATATTTTAGAGTCACGGTTGTCCGACTGTGGATTTTCGAGTGAAAGTAGCAACGAGGAAGTATCGATCTTGCTCGTTGGACGAGGAAGTAGTGATGCGGATGCCAACAGTCAGTTGTATAAAATCTCAAGGTTATTATCTGAGCGATTACAAATGACAAATGTTGAGCTCTCTTTTATTGGTGTAACGACACCGACGGTTGAAGAAGGGGTGCAACGTTGTCTGAAGCTTGGCGCTAAAACGATTTACATCGTCCCTTACTTCTTCTTTACGGGAATTTTGATGGATCGTATGGAAGACAAGCTTGCAAACTTTACATCGGAATATGATGATGTTGTGTTCAAGATGACAGATTACCTCGGCTTTCATCCCGCACTTAAAACGATTTTTATTGACCGAGCAGTAGAAGCACTAGGTGGAAGCGCAAAATTAAATTGTGACATGTGCGAGTATCGTTTACATGCATTAGCACATATGGATGTTCACCATCATCATCACGACCACGACCACGATCACCACCATGTACTCAAGTGACAAAGGAAGGAGCAACAAATGATTTTAGTCATAGCAGGGACAAGTGATGCTAGAGAATTAGCGATTGAGATCGACAAACAAGGGTACCAGCTGATCACATCAGTCGTGACAGAAAATGCAGCGAAATCATTAACAGAGGCTAGGTTACCGGTTCGGGTTGGACGGCTGGCAGCTATTGACATGGTTGATTTCATTAAGGAACATCAGATTACTCTTATTGTTGATGCGAGCCATCCTTTTGCTGAGGAGGCTTCTCGAAATGCGATTGAAGCTGCAGAACGCTCCGATACTCCTTACATTCGTTATGAACGAAAAGAAATAACGAGCTATGATGCGATTGTCACTAAGGTAGCGTCATATGAGGAGGCGGCTGATGTTGCCAGCAACCATCAAGGGGTAGTGATGTTAACAACTGGAAGTAAGACGCTTCCAACATTTGCGCAAAAATTGGTTGGCTTAGAAGGTGTGAGGTTTCTTGCGCGGATGTTACCTCGCAAAGATAATCTCGAACTATGTGAACAATTAGGGATTGAACAAAAAAACATCATTGCGATTCAAGGACCATTTTCCAAAGAATTAAATAAAGCTCTCTACAGGCAATATGGAGTTACGTTAATGATCACAAAAGAAAGTGGGAAAGTCGGGTCGGTGGATGAAAAAGTTGAAGCGGCACGTGAATTAGGAATCCCGATTGTGATGATCCAACGCCCTAGGATCGGTTATGGAAATGTGTATTCAGACATTCCCCAAGTAGTAGAACAGATTAAAAAAATAAAAAAGGTGTGATTGAAATGGATTTTTCAACTGAATTTAAACCGTTAACAGTACAGCCTCAAGAGATTGAAGGAAAAAGTTTTGAGATGATTACTGAAGAGATCGGAAAGCATTCATTTACGCAAGAGCAATATCCAGTTGTCCAACGGATCATTCATGCATCAGCCGATTTCGATCTAGGCAGAAGTGTCGCATTTCACCCGGATGCAGTCCGTGCCGGCGTTCAAGCGATTCGATCTGGGAAGAAGGTAGTAGCAGACGTGCAAATGGTTCAAGTAGGTATTAGTAAACCGCGACTTGAGAAATTTGGTGGAAGTGTCCACGTCTACATCTCAGATCCAGATGTCATCGAGGAAGCAAAACGATTAAATACAACGAGAGCAATTATAGCGACTCGAAAAGCAATCAAAGAAGCAGATGGTGGGATTTTTGCAATAGGTAACGCACCAACGGCACTGTTGGAATTGATTCGCTTAGTAAAAAGTGGTGAAGCGCGCCCAGGACTTGTTGTTGGGATGCCTGTCGGGTTTGTTTCCGCAGCGGAATCGAAGGAAGAATTAGCGAAACTGGATATTCCATTCATTACGAATGTAGGTCGAAAAGGGGGAAGTCCAGTTACGGTTGCTGCTGTTAACGCTCTTTCACTGATTGCAGAAAAGCAGGGATAACAATGAAAAAGAAGCAACAAAAAGACCCGAAAGACATGAAACGCGGCTATACCACTGGAGCCAATGCGACCGCTGCGACAAAAGCGGCTTTGCTCTCGTTAATGTTGCAACAGGAGGTAAAGGAAGTGAAAATTCCACTTCCAATTGGTGAAGTGATTCCTTTTCAGATGGAAAAGGTAACCTTTTCTACAGAGAGAGCTGAAGCGTCGGTGATCAAAGATGCGGGAGACGACCCAGATGCAACTCATCAAGCAAAAATTGTGGCAAGTGTTACTTGGAGAGGTGAGCCAGGAATAACGATTGATGGAGGCGTTGGGGTTGGTCGAGTAACAAAACCAGGTTTACCCGTTCCAGTTGGCGAAGCGGCGATTAACCCGGTTCCGCGCAAAATGATTCGTGAGGCCGCCGAGTCGGTTTTAGCCGAGTCGGAAACCCAAAAAGGGATCCAAATTACGATATCCGTTCCTGATGGGGAAGAAATTGCTGAAAAGACATTAAATGCCCGTCTCGGGATTATCGGTGGGATTTCAATCCTTGGAACACGCGGGATTGTCGTACCGTTTTCAACCGCTGCCTATAAGGCGAGCGTTGTTCAAGCGATAAAGGTCGCAAAAGAAAGTGGCTGTGACCATCTGTTTTTAACAACAGGAGGTCGTAGTGAGAAGTACGCGATGGCGCTATATGAGGGGCACCAAGAGGAAGCATTTATTGAAATGGGTGATTTTGTTGGTTTTGCGCTAAAACAATGCAAAGCACAAAAAATAACGAAAGTGACTCTCGTTGGGATGATGGGGAAATTCTCAAAAGTCGCTCAAGGGATCATGATGGTTCATTCAAAAAGTGCGCCGGTAGATTTTAATTTTTTAGCTGATCTTGCTAAGGAAGTCGGTGCTGAAGAAGGTTTGCTTGAGGAAATCCGTTCTGCAAACACTGCTTCACAAGTTGGGACGATGATGCAGGAAAACGGTTATGATGATTTTTTTGCGAAGTTATGCATCGCTGCATCACGTTCAGGGTTAGCAGAAGTTGGAGGCGGACTTGAAATTGAAACGATTTTAATGACGATGAAACAAGAGGTATTAGGAAGGGAGACCGTGACATGCGAGAGCCTATCAAAGTGATTGGCATTGGAGATCGAGGGCAAAGTAGCCTACTACCAATCTATCATGAGTGGATCTATGAAAGTGAGCGTCTTGTCGGTGGTGAACGTCATTTGAATTTCTTTCCTGACTACAAAGGAGAGAAAGTTGTCTTACAAGGTGGATTAAAAAAAGTGATCGACGAGCTCGCATCAGAAGAGAAGCAAACAGTTGTCCTTGCATCAGGTGATCCGTTGTTTTATGGGATTGGTAGTTACTTAGCAAAAAAGCTTGAGTCCGTAGAAATCTACCCACATATCAGCTCGATTCAAGAAGCGTTTGCAAAGCTTCAAGAAAGTTGGCAAGACTGCACGTTTATTAGTGTCCATGGCCGAAAAATGAAAGGATTGGCACAAAAGGTTGATGGTTGCCAGAAAGTTTGTTTACTAACAGATGAAGAGAATACACCGGCCGCTATAGCCAACTATTTGCTCTCGTTTGGATTCGGTGAATATGAAGCGTTTGTTGCTGAAGCGCTCGGAGGAGAAAACGAAAAAACGACAAAGATGACTCTTGAAGAAATGGCTGATTACAAGGCGCACCCGCTCAACGTTGTCATTTTAAAGCAGGTGGGTGAAAGTCCAAAATGGCCACTTGGCATTGCTGATGGTGAATTCTCGCAACGTAAGCCTGATAAAGGGTTAATTACAAAAAAAGAAGTGCGTGTGTTAAGTCTATCCGAGTTGCAATTAAAACAGGATAGTATCGTTTGGGATATTGGCACATGCACGGGCTCAATCGCGATTGAAGCTGCAAAAATTGCACGATTCGGTGAGGTTTACGCAATTGAGAAGAATGAACCAGACTTAAAAAATTTCAAAGAAAACACGAAGAAGTTTCGTACGGATGTAACGGTCGTACAAGGGAAAGCCCCACAAGGATTAGATCAGTTTCCCAATCCTGATGCAATATTTCTCGGTGGTACAGGAGGAGAAATGCGTGAGTTGCTTCACGTTTGTTGTAATCGCCTCAAGCAGGGCGGACGAATTGTACTTAATGCTGCGACAGTTGAGTCCTTATACGAGGCAACTCAAGCATTTGCAGATGAGGGTTTTGAGGTCAACATCACATTAGCGCAAATCTCTCGCAGTAAGCCAATCTTACATATGAACCGGTTTGAAGGGTTAAATCCAATTTATATTATTTGTGCAAAACAAAAGGAGGACACAACAGCATGACACTAGGAACAGTATATGGCGTAGGTGTTGGCCCAGGTGATCCGGAGTTAATTACGGTGAAAGCCTACCGAACGATGAAAGAATCACCGGTGATTGCCTATCCAAAAAAAAGAAAAGGCAGTAAAAGTTATGCCTATCAAATCGTCGAAGAGTATATTGACCAGAGTAAGAAAAAAATGCTCGGACTTGTGTTTCCAATGACCAAAGACCAAGACGTATTAGATCGGGAGTGGAGAACGATCGTCGCTGAGGTGTGGGAGTATGTGAAAGAAGGGAAAGACGTTGCGTTTGTCACTGAAGGCGATCCGATGCTCTACAGCACATTTATTCATCTTTATCGATTAATGAGTGAGCTTCACCCTGACGTTAACGTCGTTTCAATTCCTGGGATTTCATCGATTAATGGAGTGGCTTCAAGAATTGGATTACCGCTTGCAGACGGTGACGATTGGACGGCTGTCATTCCAGCAACAGAGGATCGTGAGCGGATGAAACAGGCGCTACTAGATCATGACGGGATTGTGTTTATCAAAGTCGCAAAAGTCCTTCCAATGATGATTGAATTACTAGAAGAACTCGATTTACTAGAGAAAGCAACCGTTGCCACGAAAGTTACGTCAAAAGAAGAGTACATTTGGCGCGAAGTAAAAGAACTACGTCATGCAGAGCTTGAATATTTAACATTAATGATGGTTAGAAAATAGAAAGGTGTGATCAACGTTGGGTTTGGAAGCAAAGGTCTATATCGTAGGGGCAGGGCCAGGGGACCCCGAACTGATTACTGTTAAAGGGATGAAGATATTACAAGAAGCTGACACAATCCTTTATACTGATTCGCTCGTAAATCCCTTGTTAATCGAAGCTGCAAAACCTGAAGCAAAGGTATTAAAAAGTGCAGGGATGGCGCTAGAAGAACTTGTTGAAGTAATGGCAACAGCTGTAAGAAAAGGAAAAAGTGTTGCAAGAATACATACGGGGGACCCAGCTGTCTATGGCGCCATTTTAGAGCAAATGAGTCATTTACATAATCAGGGGATTGCCTATGAAATTATCCCCGGTGTGAGCTCTGTCTTTGCCTCAGCTGCAGCGGCCGGTGTAGAGCTCACTGTTCCAGATTTAACGCAAACGGTCATTTTAACTAGAGCAGAAGGGCGTACGCCAGTACCTGAACGCGAAAAGCTCGTTGATTTAGCGAAGCACCATTGTACCGTATCCTTATTTTTAAGTGCGACGCTCATAAAAAAAGTCGTTCACGCATTCCTCGAGGCAGAGTGGAAAAGCGAGGCCCCAGTCGTTGTTGTTTATCGTGCGAGTTGGCCTGACGAAAAAGTTGTTCGAACATCATTAGGCAATTTAGCAGAAGATATGCGTAAAAATGGAATTACAAAACAAGCGATGGTGATTATTAGCCCAGCAGTTGATCCGAATTTAGTCGCTCAAGGAAACTATGAATCTAAGCTTTATGATAAAAGCTTTACACATGGCTACCGGAAAGGGGAGCCCGAGCATGGATAACGTAGCGTTAGTGGCGATCACTAAGCATGGTGTTGAGCTCGTTCGTAGCTTACAACCAAAAATGCCACGTGCTGATGTATATTACATGACTAAGTTTGCAAAAGGTGATGAAACCGATCGGCAAATACAAATGTTTGAAGGCTCCGTGCGATTACTTTTACCTGAGTTATTTAAGCGTTATGACGGGGTCGTGATGGTCATTTCATTAGGAGCTGTCGTGCGCATGATCGCTCCAATTTTAAAAGACAAAAAAACGGATCCTGCTGTCGTCGTTGTTGATGACAAGGCAGAGTTTGTGATCAGTGTGTTATCTGGCCATATTGGTGGCGCTAACGATTTGACACGCGAACTAAGCGACTATTTGCAGGCTACACCTGTGATTACGACAGCATCAGATGTTCAAAAGACAATTCCAGTTGATATTTTTGGTCGAGAATTTGGTTGGGAGATTGAAGATTTTACTCATGTAACCCCGGTCAGTGCGGCGGTCGTCAATGAGGAACCGGTTGTCATCGTGCAAGAGTCAGGTGAACGCGCGTGGTGGAAGCATGAAAAGCCGTTGCCTACTCACTTTCAAGTCGTTAGCTCCTGTGAAGAAGCGCTTCAGCAAGAGTTTCAAGCAGCACTTGTAATCACTCACAGTCTGTTATCCAAGTCAATGGAAGAACAACTGCTCAAGAATGGAGTGCTCTACCGCCCGAAATCGGTATATCTGGGAATGGGATGTAATCGTGGAACAACGGCAGAAGAAATAGAACAAGTGATTAAAAATACATTGGAGGAGGTAGGTATTTCTCTATTATCTGTAAAAGAAATGGCAACGATTGATTTAAAGAAAGATGAACAAGGCTTACTTGAGGTGTGTGAGAAGTATAATTGGAATTTTACGTATTATACACCTGAACAATTAAATGAAATCAAAATAGACAACCCGTCCGACACCGTATTTAAATATACAGGAGCATACGGAGTGAGCGAACCAGCGGCAAAACGGTCGGCAGGTGTTGATAAGTTATTACTAGAAAAAAAGAAAAGTGGCAACGTAACGATTTCAATTGCGGTAAACTAGAAAAAGAAGTCTATTTATTGAAAATAGCTTTTACATAGAAAAATGGGCAGAGGAAGTGAAGGGATGCAACCAAGAATTGTTATTGCCGGAACCGGCAGCGGAGTTGGAAAAACGACGCTGACGGTCGGATTATTAGCAGCATTAAAAAAGCAAGGGCTTGTCGTGCAAGGCTTTAAATGTGGACCGGATTATATTGATCCAAGCTATCATACAGCAGTGACTGGGAGGTATTCTCGTAATCTTGATAGTTGGATGCTAGACGAAGAGGTTGTAAAAGAGATTTTTGTTGATGCAAGTCGCGGTGCTGATGTATCTATTATTGAAGGGGTTATGGGCTTTTACGATGGAAAAAGCCCGAAAAGTAACATCGGAAGTACTGCGGAAATTAGTTCGTTACTTGATGCACCGGTTATACTAGTGGTTAATATTGCGAGTATGGCACGTAGTGCAGCTGCCATTGTGAAAGGCTATCAATTACTTGATGAAACTGTTAATGTCGCTGGTGTTATTTTAAATCAAGCTGGGAGTGAGGGCCATTATCAGCTATGTAAAACAGCGATCGAACAAGAGTGTCATGTTCCGGTTCTTGGCTTCTTGGAGCGTGGGGATGTTCCGGCGATTCCTGAACGTCACCTCGGTCTGATTCCAGCCATTGAACGTGGCGAGCTTGATTCATTTTTTGACCAGTTAGGAGCGGTCATTGCAAAGAGAGTTGACCTTGAAGCATTCGTTCGTATTGCAAATCAAAGTCCAGACATTGAGTCAACAGGAAACTTACTTACAGCGGCTACGAAGCAAACAAAGGAAGTTAAAATTGCGATTGCTCAAGATGCGGCATTTAATTTTTACTATCAGGAAAACCTCAAGTTGTTAGAAGGGGCTGGAGCAACTCTTGTTTATTTTAGTCCGTTAGCAGGTGAATCGCTGCCTAAAGATGTTGATGGTCTCTATATCGGTGGTGGGTTCCCAGAAGAGTTTGCTGATGAACTCTCACAGCATGTTGATGTTAAGCGAGAGATAAAAGAGTCGATTAAAGCAGGTCTACCAACGCTTGCTGAATGTGGAGGCTACATGTTTTTAGCCGAGTCGATTACGACAACGAGTGGGGATACGTATCCGATGGTAGGAGTTGTTCCTGGTGTTGTCGAGATGCAAGAGCGGTTAGCGGCATTAGGGTACCGAGACGTTACGGCTAATCATGAGACGGTTATTCTCAAAAAAGGTGAGCAGGCACGTGGGCACGAGTTTCATTACTCAACATTTTCGAGTAAGCAGGAGTTTCCAGCTGTTTATGAGGTTAAAGCATTAAGAGGGACGAAGCAAGAAGGCTATTATTTACCGAATCTTGTTGCGGGTTATACACATTTGCATTTTGCATCAAATCCAAACATGGCAAACCATTTTGTTGAGGCGTGTTTGAACTTTAGGGGGACAAATCATGGCTAGATCGAGGGAGAAGCAAGTGGGTTATTGTCTTGTTTATACCGGTAATGGAAAGGGGAAAACAACTTCAGCGATCGGCTTGACCGTTCGAGCGGTTGGGCGTGGGATGAAGGTTGCGTTTTTACAGTTTATTAAATCATCTGAACGCACGTATGGCGAACAATTAGCCCTTAAAAAGTTAGGGGTAGAGATGGTCCAACTCGGTGAGGGGTTTACATGGACGAAGACGCCTGAAGTCCACCGTGAAGCGTTAAAACAAGCGTGGGAGCATGCTAAAGGTGTGGTTCAGTCGGGAGAGTATGACGTTGTCGTGCTTGATGAATTAAATAATGCACTCGCGATTGAGAGATTTCCAATTGACGATTGTCTGCCATTAGTGGATGTTGTATCAACGATAAAACAGCGACCCCCACATACCCATGTTGTGATCACAGGTCGTGATGCAAAAACTGAACTGACGGAAATCGCGGATCTTGTCTCAACGGTTGATGCAACAAAGCATTATTACGATCAAAATGTTCCGGCTGTCTATGGGATCGAATTTTAAGTTGAGGTGATTAGGTGAACAAAATCGAAGAAACAGTTGCAGGGATCAGGCCTCTGAATCATGAGGTGATGGAAAGAGTCAAGGATCATATTGATCAATTGACGAAGCCAACAGGGAGTTTAGGCCGTATTGAAGAGGTTGCGATTCAGCTTGCGGGGATCACGGAAAAAGAGCGACCAACTGTTGATTCTCCAGCAATTATCGTTGCCGCTGCGGATCACGGCATTACCGCTGAGGGAGTATCAGCGTATCCACAAGAGCTAACGAAGTTAATGATCGAAAATTTTTTACGAGATGGGGCAGCCATTAATGTATTTGGCCATGAAATCGGAGCGAGTGTATCTGTTGTTGATGTCGGCGTTAATAGTGAGATGACACATCCTAACTTGTTATCGAAAAAGGTCCGATCCGGTACAGCTAACTTTCTTGAAGAAGATGCAATGACGCACAGTGAAGCCCGTGAAGCGATTGAAGTTGGGTTAGAGGTTGCCGAAGCACTTATTCATTCCGGACATCGTTTATTAATTATTGGAGAGATGGGCATTGGTAACACGACCGCAAGCAGTGCGTTACTAGCTACATTTCTCGATGAAAATGTAGAAGATCTAGTCGGCAGAGGCACTGGTTTAGATGAACAGGCTAGAGTAAATAAAATCAATACAATCGAAACGGCGATTGCGAGGCGTAAGCCAGATCGAAATGATCCGATTGATGTTGTCGCCAAAGTCGGTGGATTGGAGATTGCTGCTTTAGCGGGTGTTCTTTTACAGGCAACTCGACTACGGATACCGGTGTTAGTTGATGGGTTTATTTCGTCAACGGCAGCTGTCCTCGCTTATCACTTATGCCCAACAGTAAAGGATTATTTCATTTTAAGTCATCAGTCTGTCGAGCAAGGTCACCGAGCTGTTTTTCGTTGTTTAGAAAAAAAACCACTGCTTGATTTAGACTTACGGCTAGGTGAAGGAACAGGAGCGGCTTTGGCTTATCCGCTCGTAAAAGCATCGACAAGCATGGTTGCAAATATGGCCACGTTTGCAGACCTTGGTATCAAAGCCAAGGCATGATTAGCAAAGAGAGATAGGGATCGGGACAAAACTAGTTAAGGCTGGGATAAAAGGTAACCAACCTTTTGTCCCAGCCTCTATGTTAAGCTAATGTGCTAATAAAGGGGGAGAGAAACATGAAGACAACAGGAAAAGTGTACCTTGTTGGTGCAGGGCCTGGTGACCCTAAGTTACTGACCATTCGGGGGTTAGAATGTATTCAAGAAGCAGATGTAATCATTTATGATCGACTTGCCAGCTCTAGCTTACTTGAACATGCAAAGAGTAAAGCAGAACTTATCTATTGTGGGAAGCTGCCAAAGCATCATACATTAAGGCAGGAGCAAATCAATGAGATTCTCGTTCAAAAAGCATCTGCAGGATTAGTTGTGACTCGGTTAAAAGGGGGAGACCCATGCGTCTTTGGGCGGGTTGGTGAAGAGGCGGAGCATTTAGCTTTCCACGGCATCGATTTTGAAATCGTTCCTGGTATTTCTGCTGGAATTGCAGCTCCCACGTATGCAGGGATTCCTGTCACCCACCGCGAATATGGTTCGTCTTTTGCTGTCGTGACTGGACATTTGCAACAAGAGCAAGAGGATACACGTCGTTGGGGAGCATTAGCAACGGGGGTTGATACCATCGTCTTTTACATGGGGGTCAATAATCTTAGTTATATTTGTCGTCGTTTGATTGAACACGGTCGTGATTCAAAGACACCTGTAGCGATGATTGAATGGGGGACAACTGAAAAACAGCGTACGATTACCGGTACACTTGAAACGATAGAAGAAGTGTCTGCATCTTTCGCAATCACTCATCCTGCGATCATTTTAGTCGGAGAAGTCGTTCGTTTACGTGAAAAGCTTCAATGGTTTCAAGAGCGTAATACTCTTATGCAGGGGTAGGGATAGCAAATGGCCCTACTCAACCTTTGTGTCGTAAATCGTAATAATTACTATTTGAGGTGGTTGAATGGAGCAGCAAGCGCAAGAAAATGGTCGTTCGCTCACGACAGGTCAAAGGAATAACAGATCACATAAGGGGAGTGCGGTCAAAAGTAATGTCATCTATCTCTGTTTAATTGTCGGCCTTATCTTATCAATGACACTAGCGATTATGCTTGGTCCTGTCTCATTACAACCCGATCTTGTCTGGAAGGTAGCATTTTCAAAACTTCCTTATCTCGGTGAGTGGATTGAGGTTACATGGCCGACATCATACGAACATATTATCTGGGACATTCGTTTTCCACGAGTTCTTCTCGGTGCGGTCGTTGGTGCAGGACTAGCAGTGGTTGGTGTCGCTATTCAAGCCCTTGTTCGCAATTCATTAGCAGACCCATATATCTTAGGGGTATCATCAGGTGCATCTGTCGGTGCGACCCTTGTGATTATATTAGGGGCATTTCACATCTTGGGACAATATGCATTGACGTTCGCGGCGTTTATTGGTGCATTATGTTCGGTTCTATTCGTTTTTTTGCTTGCGCAAGTCGGTGGCCGAATTTCAACCGTTCGTCTCCTCCTTGCAGGCGTTGCTGTGTCAATGATGTTATCAGCTGTTACAAATTTCATTGTCATTTCAGCCCCAAGACAAGAAGGAATGCGTGATGCACTCTTTTGGATGATGGGGAGTTTAGCTGGAGCCAAATGGGATCAGTTACTCATACCGACGCTTGTTTTGTTATTCGTGTTTGCTTTTTTACTCTTACAATCACGTTCGCTTAATTTGTTATTAATGGGTGAAGAAACAGCGGCTACTCTAGGTATCAATGTGAATTTGTTTCGTAAAAGTCTAATTATATTGACAGCCTTATTAACAGGTGTCCTCGTTGCGGTAAGTGGAGCAATCGGCTTCATCGGCTTAATGATTCCGCATATCGTTCGTTTGTTTGTGGGTTCTAATCATAAACATGTGATTCCTGTGAGCGCGTGTGTAGGTGCGATCTTTTTAATTTGGGCTGATGTTTTTGCTAGGTTGGTTTTAGCCCCACAGGAACTTCCCATTGGGATTATAACAGCTTTGTGTGGTGGACCATTTTTTATATGGTTACTACGGAGGAATTCTTATTCTTTTTCGGCAGGTGATAACTAAATGAATGTAGAGGTCACTAATGTATCTTCAAGCATTAATGATAGAGTAATTATTAAACAAATTACGATGAATGTTGAAGATGGACAGTTTGTCGGCGTAATTGGACCTAATGGAAGTGGGAAGTCAACGTTGTTAAAAACGATCTATAGGGTACTTGCGCCAGATTCCGGTGTGATTACATTAAATGAAAAAAACATATATCAATTATCACAGAAACAAATAGCTAAACAGCTTGCCGTTGTTCGACAGGAAAATGGTTCACAGTTTGACTTTACCGTCGAGGAAATTGTTTTTATGGGTAGAAACCCACATAAACGGTTATTTGAGTCAGATACAGCTAATGACGAAGAGATAGTCACTCAAGCCTTAGGTGATGTAGGGATGAAAGCGGGTCGCAAGCGACACTTTTCAACGTTATCAGGCGGTGAAAAACAACGTGTTCTGATAGCGCGTGCTTTGGCTCAGCAAGCGAAGATACTTATTCTCGATGAGCCGACAAACCATCTTGATATTCATCACCAGTTGCAGCTGTTAGAGCTTGTGAAATCAGTTAATGTGACGGTTATAGCAGCATTGCATGACTTGAATTTAGCCGCTGCATATTGTGATCAGATTTTTATGTTAAGTGACGGAGAAATGATCGCTTCTGGCTCACCGGAAAACGTTTTAACTGAACAACTCCTAGCCGATGTTTTTCACGTTCAAACGGATGTACGTAGGCACCCATTGACAAAAAAACTACAAATTACGTTTTTGTCTCACCAAACGGCTGAAGAAGATTCGGGAAGTCAAGTTCTATCATTATAAATTACCATTTATGTGGAGGAGATAAGTTTGAAGAAAAAACACCCTTTACTACTGGTACTAACTTTGTTTAGTATGCTACTTATCGTCGGTTGCAGCTCAGCAAATGAAACGGTAGGAGAAGATCATAAACAAATAGGAAGTGAACATATTGAGGGTTCTACTATTGTAGAAATTGAAAACAACGGCAATGTGCTAACGTTTACCGAAGTTCCAGAACGAGCTGTGACGCTTAATCAACATGTCACTGAAGTCATGTTAGCCCTCGGTCTCGAAGATCATATGGTAGGTATGGCATATTTAGATGATGAAATATTACCGAGATTTCAAGAAGCCTATCAACAAATTCCAATTCTCGCAGATCAGTATCCCTCACAAGAAGTGTTTTTGTCTGTAGAAGCAGATTTTGCTTATGCAGGCTGGGAAAGTGCTTTTCGTGAAGATAGCATTGGGACGGTTGAACAGTTAAATGAATTTGGGGTTCATGCCTACTTACATGAGTCATCAAGGATAGTAGGACCGACGTTTGAAGATGTTTATGAAGATATTCGAAATATCGGCCGTATTTTTCGAGTGGAAGACCGTGCTGACACATTAATTGCAGAGATGGACGAAGAGATCAACCAACTCCGTGAACGTATAGACGAGGAGGGAGAACCTCTACGTGTTTTTGTATATGATAGTGGCGAACAGGCACCATTTACGTCGGCGAGAAACTTCTTAAATACGTTAATTGAGGTTGCGGGTGCCAAAAATATTTTTAACGATGTTGAGAAGAACTGGGCAGAAGTCAGTTGGGAAGAAGTTGTTGATCGTGATCCAGAAGTGATTGTCATCGTTGATTATGGTGAGACTACAGTCGATCAAAAAAGGGAACACCTCTTGCATCATCCTGCCTTAAAAGATGTGACGGCGATTAAAAATGAACACTTTATCATTATTCCGTTATCAGCGGCTGCCGAAGGAATTCGCGCTCCAGCTGCACTAGAATTACTAGTTGATGGATTATATAACAATTAGTCCTATCACGTCGTTTGGTCTCAACGATCTCTACTATTAAAAACAAATCAGTTGTTTTGACGTTAGCATTCATATTAAACTAGAAACGACATCGTTTAATTGAATGAAAGTTGAGGAAAAGAGATGAAGAAACTATTATTGATCAGTGTAATTATTGCTATTGTTATTGTTGCATTTTTTATTAAAATCACACCAACAGCGCCAGATCAAACACGAATGATCATTGATCATACTCATCACGTTTATGTATCACCACCATGCTTTGATCAAGCAGAGCTGACGAATTATTTAGAGGAAACAACGTTAGAAAAGGCATTAGCGACAGGATATGAACCTGAATCTGCATGTACGGAGGCATCACTCGTCGGAGAACCTCGTTCAATCGCTATAGCCTTATTTGAGAAGGTTGGATTGGTAGAGCCAAATTGGGGACGCGATGGCTCTTGGAATTAATAAGAGGTGGTTGTCACCAAAAAGGTTGAGCGATTCTATTAGAATATTCGATGAAACCATTGTTTCCTAATCTCCACTTTTTAAGTTAATCTATTTATTGGCATAAAAAAGTCGTGTATAAGAGGGCAGGTTTCCTGCCCTCTTAAGCATGTTTAAGTTCTCTATTATCCTACCTGTCATCGGTTGGAGAGGATGAGGTTGTATGTGTGCCCCTTGAGTTGATAGGCATGAATTGTTCGCCATTTGTTTAATCCTGATAATGAGGAATTGAGATCGTTATTTATTGGTAGATTTTACTGCCTTTTTCCCGGAATTCCTTAGATTTGTTCTCAAGTTCCTCTTTTAGAAGTTGATCTTCCTTGAGACCCTTTTCTTTTGCTTGGTTACGAATATCTTGTGTAATGCGCATGCTACAAAACTTCGGACCACACATCGAGCAAAAGTGGGCTGATTTTGCACCTTCAGCAGGGAGTGTTTCATCATGGAAGCTCAACGCTTTTTCAGGATCAAGTGATAGATTAAATTGATCATACCAGCGGAACTCAAACCGCGCTTTTGATAGGGCATCATCACGCTTTTGTGCATTCGGATGACCCTTGGCTAAATCGGCGGCATGAGCGGCAATTTTGTAGGTGATCACACCTTCACGGACATCATCTTTGTTCGGTAACCCTAGATGTTCCTTTGGTGTCACATAACAAAGCATCGCTGTTCCGAACCAACCAATCATGGCAGCACCAATCGCTGATGTAATATGGTCATAGCCTGGTGCAATATCTGTCGTTAATGGACCTAATGTATAGAACGGTGCTTCCTCGCATACGTCAAGCTGACGATCCATGTTTTCTTTAATTTTGTGCATTGGTACATGTCCTGGACCTTCAACCATCACTTGAACATCGTGTTTCCATGCAATTTTTGTTAACTCTCCGAGCGTTTCTAATTCGGCAAATTGTGCTTCGTCGTTAGCATCAGCAATGGAGCCAGGACGAAGACCATCTCCTAAAGAAAATGCAATATCATATTGTTTTAAGATGTCACAAATGTCTTCAAAATGAGTGTATAAAAAGTTTTCTTCGTGATGCGCGAGACACCATGCTGCCATAATCGAGCCGCCACGAGAAACGATACCTGTAACACGATCTGCAGTAAGTGGAATATACCGTAACAGAACACCAGCGTGAATTGTAAAGTAGTCAACCCCTTGTTCAGCTTGTTCAATTAATGTATCACGATAAACTTCCCAAGAAAGGTCTTCAGCAACACCATTTACCTTTTCAAGCGCCTGATAAATAGGTACGGTTCCAATCGGTACAGGAGAATTACGAATGATCCACTCTCTTGTTGTGTGGATATGCTTTCCTGTTGACAGATCCATAATCGTATCAGCCCCCCAACGGGTAGCCCATGTCATCTTCTCAACTTCTTCTTCAATCGACGAGCTGACAGCTGAATTTCCGATGTTTGCATTAATTTTCGTATGAAAATTGCGACCAATAATCATCGGTTCACTTTCCGGATGGTTGATGTTTACCGGAATAATGGCTCGTCCCTCTGCAACTTCTTTTCGTACAAATTCAGGGGAAAGGCCTTCACGAATAGCGATAAACTCCATTTCAGGGGTAATCATTCCTTGGCGGGCATAATGGAGTTGTGTAACATTTCTTTCTTTTTTGGCACGAAGAGGCTTTCGTTGGCGTGTATCAAACATTTCAACCTCGTTTTTGTCTTGGGTGGTTTTAAAGCCGTTATCTTCAGGTTTAATATTTCTTCCATCATATTCTTCTACATTTTCACGTTCTAAAATCCATTGTTGACGAATGGTAGGAAGTCCTTTGCGAACGTCTACAGAATAATGAGGATCTGTGTAGGGACCGCTTGTATCATAGACTTGAAACGGCTGATTGATCTCTTTTTGACCGTTATTATCTGTCGGGTGAAGTTTAATTTCGCGTACAGGCACCCGAATGTCCTTTCTTGAACCTTCAAGATACACCTTTGAACTATTGGGGAATGTTGATGATAGGGTAAGAGTAGATTGATTTTTCATACGATGATCCTCCTAAAAATAGAATTTTACTCTCATGGTAGAAAGTGAACTCTAGTAGGAGGGTTATATTTACATTTTTGTAATAAAAAGTAAGGTATAATACGTAAACCACTATTGTCATCATTACTTAAACGTAAAAAAGACCGCTAGCAAGCGGTCTGATAGGCATACGTATCCATACATAGATAAATATAATCCCTCCGCTAGCATTACCTAGTTCAGGTTCACCGGTCGACAACTCACTAGTTGTCCTCTCAGCTTGATTCGATCAAGCTCCCGTTTGTCTTTAGTTGTACAGTTGAATCATACTAAAGTTTATAACCATTTGCAACTAAAATTCGGAAAATTTAATTGGGCTTGTATGTTCTGACTAGTGTTTGATTTACAAGGTGATTTGTTACTATTTGCTAGTGAATGAGATTGATTAGGTAAAAATAAGCGTGATGCGGGTATCACTGTGGCTGATGAAACTATATCAAACTGTATGAAAGATAAAGCTGGCAGATTCGTTTTGCTTTACGTGTAAAGCTATGTTAAATTTAGAATTGTCAAAATGTTAGCGAACACAAAACAAACATTGGAGTTGGGAGAGAGAAGATGAAGGTAGCTAAATTTGGTGGAACATCAGTAGCGAGTGCAGAACAAATTCGAAAAGTCGCATCAGTGATTACAGATGACCCAGAACGAAAAGTTATTGTCGTTTCAGCACCGGGGAAGCGTAATGATGAAGATACAAAAGTAACGGACTTATTAATAAAACTAGGTGAAACCTATTTAAGCGAAGGCAGTGCAGATGCAGAGTTAGCAGCTGTTGTCGATCGTTATGAACAGATTGCAAAAGGCCTTGAACTGTCAAGTGAAATTATTGATACGATTGAAAGCGATCTTAAAGAGCGCTTAGCCGCTGATACTTCAAATGAAGGTAAGTTTATGGATGCCATTAAGGCAAGCGGTGAGGATAACAATGCAAAATTAATCGCCTTTTATTTGGAGAGTAAGGGAATTGAAGCTCAATATGTGAACCCTAGGGATGCAGGTTTACTTGTAAGTGATGAGCCAGGGAATGCTCAAGTATTGCCGGAAGCCTATGAAAACTTATTCAAGCTTCGTGAGCGTCCAGGAGTTCTTGTCTTCCCAGGATTCTTTGGTTACTCACCAGAAGGAACGCTTGTCACGTTTCCACGTGGAGGCTCTGACATTACGGGTTCAATTGTTGCAGCAGGAATCAAGGCTGATTTGTATGAAAACTTTACAGATGTTGACTCGGTTTATGCAGCTAATCCGAAGGTTGTTGATGGTCCAGTTGAGATAAAACGGTTAACGTATCGTGAAATGCGTGAGCTTTCTTATGCAGGGTTCTCAGTATTCCATGATGAAGCGTTAATCCCAGCATTTAGAAATTCAATTCCTGTCTGTATTAAAAATACGAATAACCCACAAGCGCGGGGAACGATGATTATTGCAGAACGCGAATATATGTTAAACCCTGTTATTGGGATTGCCAGTGATGACGGCTTCTCAACGATCTATGTGCGTAAATACTTAATGAACCGAGAAGTTGGGTTTGGACGTCGTTTGCTAGAAATTATTGAAGATGAAGGGATTTCGTATGAGCATATTCCTTCAGGTATTGACGATACATCTGTCATCCTTCGTCAAGATCAATTAACAGATGAAGCCGAACATCGTATCATTAACCGTATCAATGATGAGTTAGAAGTTGATGATGTTTATATTGAAAAAGATTTCGCTATGATTATGATTGTTGGTGAAGGAATGCATAACACGAAAGGGATTTCAGCTCGTGCAACAACAGCACTAGCCAGAGCTGATGTTAATATTGAGATGATTAACCAAGGTTCATCCGAAGTAAGTTTAGTTTTTGGTGTCCATGAAAAAGATGCTGATAATGCTGTTCGTGAGCTTTATGATGAATTCTTTGGCGAGGCGGATGAATCGCTGCAATAAGAATGAAAGTGCCCCGGGGAAGTGCTTCCTCGGGGTTTTTATAGATGGGGGAGATAGAGTGTGATGCGCTATCATTATTGTCCAAAGTGTGGTGGACGATTAAAGCTTAATGAGCAACTAGAGAAAAATAAACCGATCTGTGAGCAATGTCGGTTTGTGTTTTATCAGAATCCGATTGTTGGTGTAGCAGCCATTGTCATAAAAGATCAGCAGCTTTTACTCGGAAAACGAAACAGCAGCTATAAAGATAAATGGTGTATTCCTTGTGGGTATGTTGAATACGACGAGGATGTTTATGATGCGGTGCAGCGGGAATTTAATGAAGAAACTGGCTTACAAATACAACCACGATCGGTCTATGATGTTCAATCAAATTTTCATAATCCAAAACAGCATACTGTTGGTATTTGGTTTTTGGCCGACGTCGTCGCTGGAACGTTAGCTGCTGGTGATGATCTTGATGACGTGGATTACTTTGATACGCACCGACTTCCTGAACTGGCATTTCCTACTGATCGGATGATTATTAATAAGCTTAAAGAGGGCCGGCTCATTCGATAATTGATAGTAAAAAGCTGTCCTATAAGTGATAGATTACTTATAGAACAGCTTTTTTTATTGATCTTTTTTATTGTTTTGCATAATTAATTGCTTCAGCTCTCTAATTTCCTCTTTTAGTTCAGCTAATTCTTTTTTCGAATCATCTGCTGGATCTGGATCGTTAGTCGCTGCAATTTCCACGTCATTGGCTTTTTCCACATTATTAACGATAACACCGATAAACAAGTTAAAGATAATAAACGTTCCAACGAGAATGAAGGAGACAAAGTATACCCATGACCAAGTCACTTGTTCGAAAATTGGCCTCATGACTCCACTAGCCCACGATTCTAACGTAACAACTTGGAATAGTGTTAGTAATGATAACTGCAAGCTTCCAAAATAGTCAGGCGCAACATCTGCAAACAGCATCGTCCCTGTGACTGCAAAAATGTAAAAGATAATCCCCATGAGTAGCATAATATTACCTAGTGCGGGGATGGTCATTAAGAGCGCATCAACGAGGCGACGTAACGAAGGGATAACTGAGATCGCACGTAAGACACGAAGCACACGCAAAATTCGTAGTACAGTGATGAAATGCGCACCGACAAAGATATGGCTGCTTGCGACAATAATCAAATCAAACCAGTTCCAACCGCTTTTAAAAAAGTCACGTGTAGGCCGAACTGCGGTTAAGCGTAAGGCAATTTCGACGGTGAAAATCCATAAAAGTGCGAGATCAGCATAATAAAACCATTGTTCGTATTGGTCATACAAGTTAGGGTAGGTTTCTAAACCAACAATAATTGCATTAATGATAATTAAAATAATGATCGTTGTTGTAAATGCAGAGTGACCGACAATCGATTGAATATAGGATAAAAGTGAGTTTTTAGATTTGGATTTATTGGCGCTTTGGTTCATTGTTTGGCCCCTCCATAACAACTAAACTAGTATTTTCGAGTATTTGTAATATATTAACGATTAAAATGACACTATTTTTCATTTTACTAAAAATCTATGAGTTTATAAAGGGGCGAGTTTCATACGTTTGTGTTTAACTATCGAATCATTAAGGTAACTATTATACTCTCTAAAAAACGCACGCCTCCTTGTTGTAAGGAAAGCGCGCGTGGGTTTGGTTCTACTAGTTGCGGTTTGGTGGAATTCTACCAAGTTCTTTTGAGCGTGCCGCTGCGTCATGAATAGCTTTTGAGATTGCTTCTTGGAATTTATAGCTTTGTAAAGCAGTAAAACCAGCTTCGGTAGTCCCTCCTGGACTCATTACTTCTTTATAAAGATCGGCGGTCGGTTTTGAAGTAGACTTCAGTCGCTCTGCTGCACCAAAAACAGTTTGAATAATGAGCGTTCTAGCATCCTGTTCGTCTAAACCTAGGTCTTTTGCCGTTTGTTCCATCGCTTCAACAAAGTAGTAAATATATGCAGGACCACTACCTGATAAGCCGGTAACTGCATCGAGTTGCTCTTCATCGACGACGGTAACGGTTCCAATTGCTTCAAATAATTGCTTTGCAATTGTCATATGATCATCATTCGCATAAGCACCAGGTGCGAGTGCGGTAGCTGAGGCTCCCACCTTAGCTGACGTATTTGGCATGACACGAACGACAGGTGCATGGTGACCTAGCCATGATGTTATATGGTCAGTAAGGGTGCCAGCTAAAACCGATAAAAAGAGTTGGTCCTCTGAGGTAAACTCTTTGATCGCTTCAAGTCCTTCTTGTGCATCTTTTGGCTTCATCGCTAACAGGATGAAATCGGCTTGTTTAAGTGCCTGATCTCTTGCAATGACCTGTACACCATACGTTTTGCGAAGTTGCTGTAAGCGCTGTTGGTCCGAGCGATTTGTGACATAGATCTGCTCGGGTAAAAGCAGTTTTTGCTTAATTAAGCCAGCGATAATAGATTCAGCCATTGAGCCTGCGCCAAGAAAGGTTATTTTCTTATTTTCTAGCATAATTTCCTCCTACTCTTTAATTTGTCCTGTGCCACGGACGATGTATTTTGTGGAGGTTAAGGCTGGTAGTCCCATTGGTCCGCGTGCATGTAATTTTTGAGTGCTGATACCGATTTCTGCTCCAAACCCAAACTCAAATCCATCTGTAAAGCGAGTGGATGCATTATGGTAAAGGGCAGCTGCATCAACGGCTTTAAAAAATTGCTCTACATGCTCATTTGTTTCTGAGATGATCGCCTCAGAGTGTTTACTACCATACGTTTTAATATGTTCAATCGCTTCATCAACATCTCTGACGATCTTAATCGCAACTGTTAAGTCTAGAAATTCTTCCTCCCAGTCAGCTTCAGTCGCAAGTGTCAAACTTGAATCAAAGGCAAGGCCGGGCTCATTGACCCGAATCTCAACTTGTTTAGCTTTCAAGGCAGTTACGAGGTCATTGAAATGTTCTTTTGCCCATTGCTCGTGAATCAAGAACGTTTCAGCTGCGTTACATACCGATGGTCGCTGTGTTTTGGCATTAACCGCAATTTCTGTTGCCATTTCTTTTTGAGCCGTTGCGTCAATGTAGACATGGCAATTACCAACACCTGTTTCAAGCACTGGTACAGAAGCATTTTTGACAACGGATTGGATCAAGTTTGCACCACCGCGAGGGATGAGGACGTCTAGATATTCATTTAACTTAAACATTTCTGATGCCGTTTCGCGACTTGTATCTTCTAATAGTTGAACGGACTCAGTCGGTAGATCGCTTTTTTCTAGAGCATGATGAATAACACGGACAATGGCTTTATTTGAATGAATCGCTGATGAGCTCCCGCGTAATAGGACAGCATTACCTGTCTTTAAACAAAGGCTTGATGCATCAACTGTAACATTAGGACGAGCTTCATAAATCATGCCAACGACACCTAATGGGACTCTGATTTTATCGATTTGTAAGCCATTTGGGCGCTTCCATGCTTCGAGTTTTTCCCCGATAGGATCGTTAAGAGCAACGACTTGTCCAAGTGCTTCAGACATATCTTTAATGCGTGTTTCAGAAAGCTTTAAGCGGTCAAGCAGTGCATCGCTAAAGCCTCTTTCTCGACCGGCAACAATATCCTTTTCATTTTCAGTTAAAATATAGTCTGTTTCTTCAAGTAATTGTTTGGCAATGAATTCTAATGCCTGGTTCTTTTGGTCAGTTGAACTAATTGATAACGTTGCAGCAACTTCTTGTGCACGACGTGCTTTTGTTATTAATTCACTCATTTGATCATCTTCTCCTTTGTTAAGCTTACCCAATGGTTTCTATGAATCACTTCTGAATGCTCACGTTTCGTTTTTTGCTTTGCTTCTTTACTTGATAGGCCTTTGACTTCTTTTAATTCGTCAGCTGGATAGTTGACTTGCCCTTTGCCAATGACGCTTCCTTTTTCATTGATCACTTCAACGACATCGCCTTCTTCAAAGTGTCCAGTGAGTGATTTTACACCAGCGGGCAGAAGGCTTTTTCCTTGTTCGGTGACTGCGTGTTCGGCACCACGGTCAACTTCGATCTGACCAGAGACGGTCGAGTGTATGGCAATCCATTGCTTCTTATTTTTGATTGAACCAGGAGTCGCATCACCAATGTAAGTGCCATCACCTTTGCCTGCTAGGATATCAATGAGTTTTTTCTCACCTTCACCCATACCGATAAATACATGTGTTCCGAGCGAGAGGGCGGTTTTGGCAGCTAACACTTTTGAGCGCATGCCACCCGTGCCTACTTTTGAGCCGGCTGACCCCGCACGTTCAAGTAATTCATCGGAGATCGTTGATAAAAAGTTGTACTTTTTGGCATTTGGGTTGTCACGTGGGTTATCGTCATAAAGACCATTAATATCAGTTAAGATTGTTAGACAATCGGCGTGGACCAGGCCACTGACAAGAGCGGAGAGCATGTCGTTATCACCGAATGTTAGTTCATCAATCGCAATCGAATCGTTTTCATTAATGATCGGTAAAACATTGCGTTTTAACAGTTCAGACAACGTTGAATACGCATTGTTATATTGCTCTTCGTTGGCAAAATCATGTTTGGTTAATAACAACTGAGCAGTAACAATCTGATGCTTATTAAACTCTTCAGTGTATCCTTGCATGAGTAAACCTTGGCCGACAGCGGCTGCCGCTTGCTTGCCTGCAATTGTTACTGGGCGAGTAGGGTACCCAAGGCTTGTAAAACCAGCAGCAACTGCCCCAGATGAAATTAAAACAACTTCATGTCCTTGCTTTTTAAGTTGGGCAAGTGCTGAGACATGTTCTGTTAGTTTCTCTTTGCAAAGACCGCCATGTGCATTTGTTAATGAACTACTCCCAATTTTGACAACGATTCGTTGTTTGCTCATTGGACTCTCCTCTTTCTCTTTACGTAAAGGTTTCTCATGTTCTTAGTGTTAAAAAACTTTAAAAAAGACCCTTCTGTCCTTTATAGAAAAGGACGGAAGAGTCATGATTCCGCGGTACCACCTTCATTGACATTTCTAGAAATGTCCGCTCATTACCCGTAACGAGGGAAGACGGTTAGCTTATCCCTAACAGCTCAAGGGTAGGTTCGATCATTCAGAGGTGGCAGAACCTTTCAGCCGATGAGTTCCGCTCTCTATCACATGAATTTGATTTACTAATCCCTTTCAACGCTCATAATAAATACTTTTATCACATTATCGACGATTTTTAGTCGCTTTGTCAAGAGGTTTAGTGATATAGGTTACAGCGGGGTAGAAATTGACCCCATATCGTTGCTATCATACGGAGTATTAACAGACGTAAGGTGGTTACAAAACATGGGGAAACAAATGTTAACACAAAAAGTGATTGTGATTACTGGTGCATCTAGCGGAATCGGAGCACAACTTGCTTATGATCTCGCTTCCTACGGGGCAACGCCTGTCTTGTTGGCGCGTTCCGTGGATAAGCTGGAAACACATTGCTCGCAAATTGAGCAAAAAACAGGTGTGAAGCCAGATTATTATCAACTGGATGTTACCTCTTTAGAGGATGTTCAAGCAACATTTTTAGCGATTTTTCATGAGCATAAGCACATCGATGTTCTGGTAAACAATGCTGGATTTGCTATTTTTGATTCTTTCTTAGATGCTGATTTATCGGAATTGAAAGCCATGTTTGACGTTAATGTATACGGGATGATGGCTTGTACAAAGGCGGTTTTACCGTCGATGATTGAACGTAACCAAGGTCATATCATTAATATTGGTTCGTTAGCTGGAAAGCTTGCGACGCCTAAGTCAAGTGGTTATGCTGCGACAAAGCATGCTGTACTTGGGTTTACGAATGGTGTTCGCTTGGAACTTCAACAGACGAATGTTCATGTCACAAGTGTGAACCCAGGGCCAATTAAGACACCATTTTTTGAAACAGCTGATCAAACAGGGACGTACGTTAAAAATGTAGAACGTATGATGCTTGAACCAACATATGTATCTTCCAAAATCATTGATGTGATTAGGCGACCGAAACGTGAGGTAAATGTACCAACGTGGATGAGCATTGGGACCATATTTTATCAGCTCTTTCCCGGACTAATTGAAAAGTTTGGTGGAAAGAAGTTCAACCAAAAATAACGCTCGGTGTTCTTAAAGTCTTGCTTTCGAGAATGAAGGTTGAAGGTTGGGAGGCCTGTTGTTATGTTGTTAAATAATCATATATCACATCATTAATGATGAGGTACAGGTCTTCCTTTGGGTTTTCTTTGATCCGCTGATGAACGTTAGCAAGTAGCTCTTGAAATTCTTGATCGGTTAAGGGGAGCATTTGATCATTTACATAACTTCTTGTTATAGCTTCGGCCTTTTTTGTTAAAAATTCTTGGTTCATTATATAAAAGCCTCTCGTTTCATGTTATCATATTATATCTTACGAGAGGTTGAAGCGATTAGCAACAACGTTTTGCTCGTTAATAAACAGGGGTGATCGGATACCGAAATCCGTATCACCCGTACCGTTTCGCCTAAGTGCATAACAAGGTTTAGCACACAGCTTTGATTTGAATATAGGGTTTTAACAGGAGCAGTGAAAGCTTCTTCAGTTATTGCCCTTCTTGTTCATTGTCGTCATAAGCAATTAAGACGACATGCAGTTCTTCTTCAAGGTTTCTAAGCTTTTGTAGTTGTTTTTCATCTAAATGAGCAACATCGTAGTGTTCCATCTCTGATCACCCCCTATTTTAGATTGTCCGTTTTCAGATCAGTTTACGAGCGCGATTTGATTCGTCGGTGTAGGAGTTTGTTGATCTGTGGGACGACGTGTAAGTCTTTGCTATGATTTGTATCATCCGATCCATTATTTACTAATTGAAATCGAACGTATATTCGAATATGCTAAGGTGTATGATGAGAACGTAGGTTCTTTTATACTGTCAACAGAAATGATGGTATAACGTCAACATTTAATAAGGGGGATGACGTTATGGATGAAATTTATGAATCACTGCCAAAGCAAACGATTTTTTGTATTGATATGAAAAGCTTCTATGCGAGTTGTTCAGCGCGGTTGCTTGGGCTAGATCCGTTAACGTGCTACCTTGCCGTAGTCGCAGATACAAATCGTAATGGGAGTGTCGTGTTAGCTGCAACTCCTAAGCTAAAAGCGGACTTTGGTATTCAAACAGGGAGCCGTCTGTTTGAGATTCCGAATGATCCACGCATTCATATTGTGAACGCGCAAATGAAGACGTATTTGCAGACGTCAGTTGAGATCACCAACTTTTTTAACCGCTATGTACCGATGGAATGTATCCACACCTACAGTGTCGATGAGAGCTTCTTACATACAGATGGGACTGAACGACTCTGGGGAGATGCCGAGACACTTGCCAAAAGGATTAAAAGGGATATGTTCAAAGAGTTTGGTTTAACATGCGCGATTGGAATTGGGCCTAATATGCTGTTGGCTAAGCTTTGCTTGGATGTCGAAGCAAAGAAAGCTGGAATCGCTCAATGGAAGTTTGACGATGTCAAGAAAAAGCTTTGGCCACTCTCTCCTTTAAGTAAGATGTGGGGAATTGGTTCACGGCTTGAACAACGACTGCACCGCATCGGGGTCCGTACGGTCGGCCAATTAGCAAATTATCCATTAGATCAATTAGAAAAGAAATTCGGTGTGATAGGCAACCAGTTGTATTATCATGCGTGGGGGATTGATTTATCAGATTTAGGAACGCCGATGCTTGAGGGGCAAATTAGCTTTGCAAAAAGTCAAATATTATTGAGGGATTATGACAGGGAAGGCGAGATTAAGCATGTCATCTTAGAAATATGTGAGGAAGTTGCTAGAAGAGCAAGAAATGAGAAAAAGGCAGGACGGACGGTCCGCTTAGGGCTTGGTTATAGTAAAAGTGAACGCCGAAGTGGATTTTATCGTTCACAAACAATTGCTGAACCGACAAATATTACAATGGACATCTATGAGATTTGTATGCAGTTGTTTAAAACTCATTATAATGGAGAGACTGTTCGTAAAATTGATATTTCCTTATCGAATGTTTGTGATGATACCCATACGCAGTTAAGCTTGTTCGATATGAGCAAGCCGGAAAGAAAGAAGTTAGGCTATGTGATGGATCAAATTCGTGAAAGGTATGGAGCAGATACGCTTCTTCGTGCCGTTTCGTATACAAAAGCAGGAACAGCTAAACATCGAAGTACGCTTGTAGGCGGACATAAGGCATAATAAATCGCTATAATAGAACTCAAATTGAATAAAATTATCTAGAATAGGAAGTGAATATTGTGATTGTCCATGATTTGGTCGATACAAAACAATTATTTATTGGTGAAACAAAGCCCGACTATTTAGTCGTTTATGAAAAGGTCATTGATCGTGACGCGAGAATTGACGGAAGGAAATACCAAGAGATTGAGGCAGGGACAAAAGAGGTAGTGCAAATTTTTCATGGTGAAAAGGAGCATTCGCTTCGCAAAATCGATAGCTATGACATTGGTAATGACTACCCGTCCCTTGAAGCAGTTTTAACAAAAGTAAAAGAAACACATCAAGAAATTTTTCAATAATGTAAGCGTGAAGCCCCCGATGTTGATGGTTGACTGAGGGGGCTTTTGTTTTATCATCTACCTTCAGGTGCCAGGACCTCGAGGTCAATTGGTCATGCTGATCGCTGATGTGCAGACACTTTACACTTAGTCATTATCTAACATATAGATTGCGTAAAAAATAAAGGTAGTATACGATTTATAAGGAATGTGAGGGATGACTGTACATGAGGAGGGACCGTATGGTTCGTGTGTTATTTGTATGTTTAGGAAATATTTGTCGTTCGCCGATGGCCGAGGCTGTTTTTCGAAAACAGGTGGAGGAGGCTGGTCTTAAAGATCAGATCAGTATTGATTCTGCTGGGACAGGTCACTGGCATATTGGTAAGCCACCACATGAAGGGACGCGAAGCCTTTTAGATCGATACGATGTTGACTATGCAGGTTTAAAGGCAAGGCAAGTGAAAGAGGAAGATGTTACGAGGTTTGATTATATCTTGGCGATGGATGCGGACAATTTAAGTCAGCTACATGCCCTTGCTGGTCGACAGACAACAGGAGAGATCGCAAGGCTGCTTGATTTTGTACCTGACAGTAACGTCGCTGATGTACCTGATCCTTACTTTACAGGTAACTTTGATGAAGTATATGAATTAGTAAATGAAGCTTGCTCACGTCTGCTTACCTATATATGTGATCGGGAGCAATTGTAATTAAATGACCCCCATTACGGAAATGCTAAAAGAGAGAGGGGGGCTTAAAGATGGATCCAATTAGAGAGCAAGTTCGACAGCTCAAGGAAGAAGGAGTTAGTTCGGCTGTCATTCACGATGTTCTTGGTACGAAGATGACCTCAGAACAACTCGATGCGGTCCTAGATGACGATAACGATGTATTGACTGATGTTGAAGAAAGTGTTGTGAAATATTCAGTTGATGGGAGAACATGGGTGAAAAATCAGTAAACAATGGAGCGAGAGGTGAGCAATTTGTTTTGCCTCTTGCTTTTTTGTGGTTTTAAAGTAGCAAGAAAGCATCTCCAGAAAAATGAGCTTACTCATCGCCTTAAATGTTGTACTAATGTGAAGGAACAGTCAAAAAGTTGATCGTTGGTCATGCAAATAGTCACACAACTAAGCGATACGCATACGATAAGTTATGGGTAAAACGCCTAATGTTGCAAAACGCTGCAAAGAGCATAATGACAACACGAGAATCGTTTCAAAGGAGTTGAAAATCGATGTGTGGCATTACCGGTTGGATTGATTGGCAGAAAGAGATGACAAGAGAAGAAGCAGAGGTTAAAAAGATGGCTGAAACAATGCTTCGACGTGGACCGGATGATAGCAATGTCTGGAGTTCCAAGCATGCAGCGTTAGGACATACGCGTTTAGTTGTTGTAGATCCAAAAGGCGGCGTTCAACCGATGACGAAAAAACAGGGGGAACGTTCGTATGCCATTGCCTATAATGGTGAGTTATATAATACCGAGGAGCTTAGAAAGGAACTGGCGCAAAGAGGATATACATTTAAAGGACATTCAGATACAGAGGTTTTACTCACCGCGTATATAGAATGGGGGTTCGACTGTTTAGAACGGTTAAATGGCATTTTTGCATTTGCCGTTTGGAATGATTATGATCAAAGTTTGTTTTTAGCACGTGACCGTTTAGGGGTAAAACCGTTATTTTATAGTGTACAGTATGGGAGGTTGTTATTCGGGTCAGAAATCAAGGCTTTGCTAGCTCATCGTGATGTCCACCCTCATGTTGGTCAGGATGGGCTAGCAGAGGTCTTTGGTTTAGGTCCTTCACGTACACCGGCTCATGGCGTGTTTGAAGGAATTGATGAACTGCGACCCGGTCATGCACTCCTGTACGATCGAAATGGCGCAAAAATTACTCGGTATTGGTCACTAAAGAGTGAAGAGCATGAAGAAAATGTTGAGGAAACAGCTGAGTATATTCGTTATTTGTTAGGAGATACAGTCAGGCGTCAATTAATTGCTGATGTTCCGGTAGGGACATTCTTATCAGGGGGGATTGATTCGAGTGCACTAACGGCGTTTGCAGCTGATGTATTTGCACAAGAAGGAAGAGGACCATTAAAAACATACTCGATTGATTACGTTGATAATGAGAAATACTTTAAAGCGAATGATTTCCAGCCTAATGCAGATGGGCCGTGGATCGAAAAGGTTTCAAAAGCGATTGGAACGGACCATACGTCACACGTTATTCAAATGGACGAATTAACCAATACGTTAAAAGAAGCCGTTCATGCCCGGGATTTACCAGGAATGGCTGACATTGATTCCTCACTCTTGTGGTTCTGTAAACAAATTAAAAATGATGTAACAGTTGGGCTATCAGGAGAATGTGCGGATGAAATTTTTGGCGGGTATCCTTGGTTTCATAAGCCTGAAGTGATGTTTGCAGATCGCTTTCCATGGATGCAATCCACACAAGCTCGTGAGCACTTGTTACATGAAAAGTGGCAGAAAAAATTAAAGTTACAGTCGTATGTGTATGACCGTTACCGTGAAACAATCGATGAAACCCCGCGTTTAGAGGGGGAAAGTGCAGAAGAAGCGAGAAGGCGCGAGATTTCTTATCTAAATATTATATGGTTTATGACAACGTTATTGGACCGCAAAGACCGGATGAGTATGGGAGCCAGCTTAGAAGTGCGCGTCCCATTTGCGGATCATCGTCTTGTTGAATATGTGTGGAACATCCCATGGGAAATGAAACAACTAGAAGGTAGGGAAAAAGGGATTTTGCGAAAAGCATTAGAGGGAATCGTTCCAAATGATGTCCTTTATCGTAAGAAAAGTCCGTACCCGAAGACACACAATCCAGCGTATACGAAAGCGGTACAACAGCAAATGTTTTCGATCCTTGATGACCGAAACGCTCCAATTTTAGAATTTATCAATAAAGAGAAACTAACAAAAATGACCGAAACGGGAGGAAAGTCATTTGATGTGCCGTGGTTCGGGCAACTGATGACCGGTCCGCAATTGATTGCACATCTCGTGCAAATCAATACGTGGTTGAAAGATTATCAGGTTGAGGTTAAAGAGTAATGAACGAACATGACCTAGAAAAGTTGATTAGCTTTTCTAGGTCGTGTTCGTTTACCTTATATCACGACTTCAAGAATAGGATAGATACCTTCAAAAGTTATAGAAATGCGTGAATATTAGAAACTCAATACTATTTTTGAATAACTATTTACGAATAAAAATAAAACATATATAATGAAATCGTGGTAAGAGGTCCAACGTCATACCACTGTTGATTTGAAGTTTGAAAGGGATTGAAAAATAGGGGAGAGGGAAGGGATATGATAAACGCTTTTACGATGTGTGATTATTTTAATGTCCAGATGTCGGACATCATACAAGTGGTAAAAATGACCAAATGGTAGAGGAGTAGATCGTTGGTTTTATGTGACTTTATTTATACAAGGATGATAGAGTTTCAAATTATTTTTTTAAACGAAAAGAAAGCGCTTTCTAGTTGATGTGTTTTTGATGAATTTAATTGTTTAAACACCAAGAAAGGATTGAAATCTATGAATATTTTATGGGGACTTTTAGGTATTTTCGTTATCTTTTTAATCGCATTTTTATTTTCTTCAAATCGAAAAGCGATTAATTTGCGAACAATCATCGTAGGGTTAATCATTCAGCTGTCATTTGCATTTATTGTCTTAAAATGGGAAACAGGACAAGCGGCTTTGCAATGGCTGACAATGAGAGTGACAGATATTACGAACTATGCAAATGAAGGCGTAGACTTTTTATTTGGTGGATTATTTGTAGAAGAAGCAAATGTAGGATTTGTCTTTGCATTTCAAGTATTAACAATTATTATCTTTTTCTCTTCTTTAATATCAGTGCTCTATTATATAGGTATCATGCAATGGCTAATTAAATTACTTGGAGGAGCTCTTTCTAAAGCACTTGGGACAAGCAAGGCAGAGTCAATGTCAGCAGCGGCAAATGTCTTTGTTGGACAAACGGAAGCTCCACTCGTTGTACGTCCTTACCTTAACAAAATGACAACTTCTGAGTTGTTTGCCGTAATGACAGGAGGTCTGGCGTCTGTCGCTGGTTCTGTGCTCATTGGTTATTCACTATTAGGAGTACCGTTAGAATATTTACTAGCAGCGAGTTTCATGGCAGCACCAGCTGGTTTAATTATGGCGAAAATGATTATTCCGGAAACAGAGAAATCAAAAACAACAGATGAAATCGAAATCGGAAAAGATACAGAATCAACGAATGTGATTGATGCGGCAGCACGTGGGGCTGGTGTCGGTTTACAATTAGCGCTAAACGTAGGGGCGATGCTCCTCGCTTTTATTGCTCTAATTGCATTAGTTAATGGTATTTTAAGCGGTCTAGGTGGGTGGTTTGGTTATGAAGGCTTAACCCTTGAAACGATTCTTGGTGTCATTTTTGCCCCAATTGCGTTTGCGATCGGTGTACCTTGGACAGAAGCATTAGCAGCTGGTAGCTTTATTGGACAAAAGCTTGTACTAAATGAATTTGTAGCTTATGCAGCATTTGCTCCTGAAATTCCAGAACTGACAGATAAGACAGTTGCAGTTATTAGTTTTGCTCTATGTGGCTTTGCTAATATTAGTTCATTAGCGATTCTATTAGGTGGACTTGGTGGACTTGCTCCAGACCGTCGTGGTGATATTGCTCGTTTAGGATTAAGAGCCATTTTAGCAGGTTCACTTGCATCTTTATTAAGTGCAGCAATTGCGGGAATGATGATCTTTTAAGATATAAGATCCACGTTGTATGTATTTCGATTTATAATGAACCGATAGTGGTTTTGAAACGTTTATTAATAAAACGAATAGAAGAGGTGTTCATTCATGAGAATGGTAGATTTAATTGAAAAAAAACGTAATGGTGCGGAGTTAACAGAGGAAGAAATTAAATTTATCATCGAAGGTTATACAAACGATGACATCCCAGATTATCAACTCTCAGCTTTGGCAATGGCAGTTTATTTTAATGGTATGACACAATCTGAAAGCGCTCATCTAACTATGGCTATGGTAGAATCCGGCGATCAAATTGATTTATCAGCGATCGAAGGAATCAAAGTCGATAAGCACAGTACTGGTGGAGTTGGTGATACAACAACACTTGTACTAGCACCATTAGTAGCAGCGGTTGGTGTACCTGTTGCGAAGATGTCAGGTCGTGGTTTAGGACATACAGGAGGAACGATTGATAAGCTTGAATCAGTTGCAGGATTCAATGTAGAGATTAATAATGATGAGTTTAATCGGTTAGTCAATGACAATAAAGTTGCTGTAGTTGGTCAAACAGGAAATTTAACACCGGCTGATAAAAAGTTATATGCGTTAAGAGATGTTACAGCTACTGTTGATTCAATCCCACTGATAGCAAGTTCTATTATGAGTAAAAAAATTGCCTCTGGTGCTGATGCCATTGTACTTGATGTGAAAACGGGTAGTGGTGCCTTTATGAAAGAGTTAGAGGGAGCGAAGTCACTGGCTAAGGCTATGGTGCAAATTGGAAATGAAGTTGGACGTCAGACAACAGCAGTGATCTCTGATATGAGTCAACCTTTAGGAAGGGCGATTGGGAATTCACTTGAAGTCAAGGAAGCGATTGATACGTTAAAAGGAAAGGGTCCGAGTGACCTTCATGAACTTTGTTTAGTCTTAGGTAGTCACATGGTGTATTTGGCGAAAAAGGCAGAGTCGATAGAGGACGCTCGTATGATGCTAGAGGAAGCAATGAATAATGGTCAAGCACTTGAGACGTTTAAAACGTTCCTTGCCGCACAAGGGGGAGATGCAGCAGTTGTCGATCAACCTGAACAGTTACCAACAGCGACATTTGCGTTCGATGTTAAGGCGAAGGAATCGGGTTATGTGTCAGAAATTGTTGCAGATAAAATCGGAACGGCAGCGATGTTACTTGGAGCAGGTCGAGCAACAAAGGATTCAACGATTGACCTAGCCGTCGGTCTTGTGCTGAATAAAAAGATCGGTGACAAAGTAGAACTGGGTGATTCGCTTGTAACGATTCATAGTAATCAAGAGGATGTCCAAGATGTAATCGATAAAATTTATGAATCGTATTCAATGACAAAAGAGGATGTTGAGTTACTTCCACTGATTTATGATGTCATTAATGAGTAGTAGATTAGAAGGAAAAGAAGGGTCTCTTTGGTGTGTTGGAGAGTCCCTTCCCCTTTTTTAGGAAGAAGAAAAAGGATTTATTTGTTTAACTTTTGTCTTTAATAAAAAGATACTTGTGGTATCATAGAGGTATGATGTCCAACAACCATAAGTGGACAATTAGAAAGGGTGGATAATAATGACAACGAATATTGCAGGAATGATCGATCATACATTATTGAAAGCGGATGCGACAGAACAAGACATTACGAAATTAGCGATAGAGGCAAAGGATTATCAATTCGCTTCCGTTTGCGTAAACCCGAGTTGGGTAAAAACGGCTTATGAGGTTTTAAAAGATACAAATGTGAAAGTATGTACGGTAGTCGGGTTTCCATTAGGAGCATCGTCTTCGGAAGTTAAAGCATTTGAAACAGAACATGCAATTAAAAACGGAGCAACTGAAATTGATATGGTCATCAATATTGGAGCATTAAAAACAAATGATACGACTAAGGTGAAAAATGATATAAAAGCTGTTGTTGATGCTACTCATCATAAGGCATTAGTAAAAGTAATTATTGAAACATGTTTGTTAACAGAAGAAGAAAAAATCAAAGCTTGTCAACTAGCGGTGGAAGCAGGAGTTGATTATGTGAAAACATCAACTGGTTTTTCAACAGGTGGGGCAACGGTAGAGGATGTTCAATTAATGAGAAAAACTGTTGGACCATCTATTGGTGTCAAAGCGTCAGGTGGTGTTCGGAGTGCTGAGGATGTCCAAACGATGATTGAAGCTGGTGCAACAAGAATTGGAGCAAGTTCAGGTGTAGCGATCGTTAATGGACAAACGTCAACTTCACAATATTAATAGAAAGATTCGATAGGAGAGAAAGAGGAATGAAAGAAATACTTTTAAGTGTGTTAGCGGGTCTCATCATTGGGATGGTATTTAAGGTGTTACGACTTCCCTTACCAGCACCACCAGTATTAGCGGGGGTAGTTGCCGTCTTTGGTGTCTATGCAGGGGGAGTAATCGCAAGTTGGTTATTTAAAATTTAATAAGCTATATTTTTTTAATCGTAGTTGTTGGACATCAAACAACATGAAGAGCAAGTGAGCTAGAGGAGGTTATTTTGTGCAAACGTTTAAAAGGGTTTTCTTAATTGTGATGGATTCGGTTGGGATTGGTGAGGCACCTGATGCTGATCAATTTAACGACGTTGGGGCAGATACATTAGGACATATTGCAGCAAAGATGGATGGGTTATCGATGCCCAACATGGTGAAACTTGGGTTGAGTCATATCCGTGAAATCAAGGGGATTGAAAAAGTGGGGCACCCACTTGCGCATTATGGAAAAATGCAAGAAGCATCAAATGGGAAGGATACAATGACGGGGCATTGGGAATTGATGGGGCTTAATATTCAAACGCCGTTTCAAACATTTCCAAACGGGTTTCCAAGCGAGTTGATTGAGCAGATAGAAAGTCGGACTGGAAGAAAGGTGATTGGAAATAAGCCAGCTTCAGGCACGGGCATTCTTGATGAATTAGGGGAGCAACATTGCGAAACTGGAGACCTCATCGTTTATACGTCAGCAGATTCCGTTTTACAAATTGCCGCTCATGAAGAGGTCGTTCCATTGGATGAGTTATATGAGATCTGTACGATAGCTAGAGAACTGACGTTAGATGAAAAGTATATGGTCGGTCGAGTGATTGCACGTCCATTTAAGGGGGAAGCAGGTGCATGGGTTCGGACGACAAATCGCCATGATTATGCGTTGAAGCCATTTGGGAAAACGGTTATGAATACATTGGAAGACGCAGGGTTTAGCTCGATTGCGATTGGGAAAATCTCAGATATTTATGATGGTGAAGGGGTCACAGATACCCTTCGAACAACATCGAATATGGATGGAATGGATAAGTTGCTTCAGTCTATGGAGAAAGATTTTACGGGTTTAAGTTTTTTAAATTTAGTTGATTTTGACGCTCTATATGGACATCGGCGTGATCCGATAGGTTATGGAAAATCACTAGAAGAATATGATGAGCGCTTATCAGAAGTGCTAGGGAAATTACAAGAAGATGACCTCCTGATCATTACGGCAGATCACGGGAATGACCCTACACATCATGGTACCGATCATACCCGTGAATATGTGCCATTGCTAGTCTATCACCGAGGGCAGAAAGCCTCAAATGATTTAGGGGTTAGACAAACATTTGCTGATGTCGGAGCGACAATTGCTGATAACTTCGATGTTGAAATGCCACAGCATGGGGAGAGTTTTTTAACAGCCATTAAAAGGTAAAATTGTACAAGGAACAGAAAAGCTTGTACCAGCCATATCTAGTCATTTTCATTTCAAAAAAATCGTTTAGGGAGGTTATTCATTTGTCTCATTTACATGCAATAACAGAATCAGTACAGTTTATAAAAAATCAAGTAAGTATTTCTCCACAAATCGGCTTAATCCTTGGATCAGGTCTTGGAGAGCTAGCGGACGAAATTCAGAACCCGGTAACAATTAGCTATGCAGATATCCCTCATTTTCCAGTATCAACAGTGGAAGGCCATGCAGGGCAGTTAGTGATTGGAGAATTACATGGTAAACAAGTGGTAGCGATGCAAGGGCGTTTTCATTTTTATGAAGGTTACTCGATGCAGGAAGTCACATATCCTGTACGTGTTATGAAGCAGTTAGGTGTGGAGACGATGATTGTGACAAATGCATGTGGGGGAATGAACCCAACGTTTAACCCAGGTGACTTAATGATTATTGAAGATCATTTAAACATGACCGGAGCAAACCCGCTTATTGGACCAAATGAACAAGAGTTGGGGCCACGTTTCCCTGATATGAGTGCGGCATATACGCCAGCATATGTATCGTTAGTAGAAGAAACAGCTAAGAAATTAAATATTCCTGTTCAAAAAGGGGTTTACGCTGGGATTACCGGGCCAACATATATGACTCCTGCGGAACTTAAGATGTTACGTGCTATTGGAGGGGATGCAGTTGGGATGTCAACGGTTCCTGAAGTGATCGTAGCAAGTCATATGAGCATGAAGGTTATCGGTATTTCTTGCATTACAGATATGGCGATTGGTGAAGAGTTAGAGCCACTTACCCATGATGAAGTCGTAGAAGTAGCTAATCGTACGAAGCCTCGATTTATTTCTTTAGTTAAAGAGGTCGTATCATCACTTTAATGGAGGGATTATATATGGATCAAACAAGTTTAGTTCAAGAAGCAATTAAAGCGAGAGAGAAGGCCTATGTACCTTATTCAACGTTTAAAGTTGGAGCAGCACTCCTTACAAAACAAGGAGAGGTATACCATGGATGTAATGTAGAGAACGCTGCATACGGACTATGCAATTGTGCAGAGCGTTCAGCATTATTTAGCGCTTACTCCACAGGTGACCGAGAGTTTTCAATGATTGCAGTTGTTGCTGATACTGAGCGTCCAGTACCTCCATGTGGTGCATGCCGACAGGTGATAGCTGAGCTGTGCAGACCTGAAATGAAAGTCGTTCTTGCTAACCTAAATGGAGATGTAAAAGAAATGGATGTACAAGATCTTTTACCAGGTGCTTTCTCTTCTGAGGATTTAACGAGATAGCAACGATGGCTACACTGATAGAAATGAAGGGGTTACCTAAAATGAGTGGAATAACCTTTTAAAGGGTGTGTAACCCACCGGTAGTAAGGCTAAATGAACTTGATTGTTAATGGTTTAAACTATAAAATGATAAGTTGTAAGACAATTTAGCTATCGTTGGAGGAATAGTCATGTCATTAGGTGGGCTACAAAGGTCTAGATATCTTTTAATCATAGACAAAATTAAACAAGATATTGAAAGTGGCTACTTACAGCCAGGTGAAAAATTACCTTCTGAAAATAAATTAGCAAAAAAATTGGGTGTTAGTCGCACAACCTTGAGAGAAGCGCTTCGTATCCTTGAAGAAGAAGGAGTTGTTGTACGAAGACATGGCATTGGAACATTTATTAATAAAAAGCCTGTTTTTTATAACGGAATTGAAGAATTAACGAGTATAACTGAAATGATTGAAAAGGAAGGTAAGGTAGCGGGAAATCGGATTCTTTTCTCTGATTTTGTCACTCCAATCGCGCAAGATAAAGACGTGTTAAATCTTAAAGACGATGAGTTGGTGTTTTTAGTTAAGAGAGTTCGAACAGCTGATGGGAGTCCGGTGATTTATTGTATCGACAAAATCCCGGCTCATATTGTTCCGGATGATGCTATTCAAGATAATGAATCGATTTTTGATTTTCTTGAAAAAGAAGGAGATGTCACGATCAATTACGCGACTGCCGTCATTGAGACAATTGGTTATCACGAAGAAATTTCTAAGATTTTAGATTGTGATCAAGAGTCTCCGTTACTTATATTAAAGCAAACACACTTTGATATGAATGATCAACCCGTATTGTACTCTATTAATTTTTTTAGAGCAGACCAATTTAGTTTTAGTGTGTTTAGAAAGCGTGTAAATTTTTAATCGTTAGGTCAACATAATAGGGTAGCGTATTTAGTTTGCGATGTTAGGTACAATCGCGAGGATCGTTGACGGTGTTCGATATATTGTATCTAAGTGGTCGTTATTTTTACTTTTTAGTGGTATGACATCCTACCTATAATATTCCAGTTTAAAGGAGATTAAAATGCTAAAAGAAAAAGTAAATGAAGCGGTAAAATATATTAGCGAAAGGATCTCAACAAAACCTCAGATTGGTTTAATTCTTGGTTCAGGCTTGGGCGTATTGGCTGATGAAATCGAGGAACCTGTTAAGGTTGCATATCAAGACATCCCAGGTTTCCCTGTTTCAACAGTGGAAGGCCATGCGGGCCAATTGGTCTATGGTTCATTACAAGGGGTACCGGTCATTGCGATGCAAGGTAGATTTCACTTTTATGAGGGTTACCCTATTGATATGGTAACTCTTCCAGTGCGTGTGATGAAGGAGTTAGGCATTGAAACAATGATCGTAACGAATGCTGCTGGTGGGGTAAATCAAAACCTAAAGCCTGGTGACCTTATGCTAATTACTGATCATATTAATAATACAGGTCAAAACCCTCTAATTGGGCCGAATGACTCTGAAGTTGGTGTTCGTTTTCCAGATATGTCTACGGCATATGATCAAGACCTTCGAGTCGTAGCGAAGAAAGCAGCAGAAAAGTTAGGCCTTACACTAAAAGATGGCGTATATGTTTGGAATTCAGGCCCTTCATATGAAACACCGGCTGAGGTCAAGATGATTCGCTATTTAGGTGGAGATGCCGTCGGAATGTCGACTGTCCCAGAAGTTATCGTTGCTAGACATGCTGGAATTAACGTATTAGGAGTATCTTGTATTTCAAACATGGCGGCGGGGATTTTAGATCAACCATTAAGTCACACTGAAGTTATTGAAACAACAGAATATGCAAGAGAGAACTTTTTGAGCTTTATTAGAGAAGTGATTTTCTCATTAAATAGAAACAAATAAGAATGGATGTAGGCACTGCTACTAAGAGGCAGTGTCTATTTTTTGGTTAAACGGTTTATCATGACAAGAAGTCTAATCAATTCATATACAGGAGTATGTTTGGTCAGAAAAATCATGTAGTTTTGGAAAGTAGCCAATAAGTAACATCGTCCTTTTAGGTTCTGTAGAGTTCTTTCGTACTGGTTTATTCAAGCTTAGCTTTTTTATGTTTCTCTACTGCAATATGGTTGAGGAGATTGTTGAGCCGAGCTCGGTCGTTATGTGTAATGATGAACTCGATGCCATAGTTAAAAACATTTGTTTTATAGTCGGTTAGTGTTTCTTTTCTTATGATTCGTCCGTTTAAAGTGAAATGGACACCACGGAGATGAAAGTCGAGGTTAACTAACATACTCTCTTTGATCGGTACATCAAGATCACAGTAGATTTTTGCACCACCTGCGCTTAAATCAAGGATTTTAACCTTTGCTTTTTTGTTCTCTAAACGTTTAAAGGCACCTTGGTTCATTTGTTTAAAGGTTAGAATGACATCGTCAAGGTCAAGTTTTAATCGGAAATGCTTTCTTTGGTTATTTGAAGGAGCTGTCAATTGTTGCAATTGCTTGGAGAGTTTTTTAATTTCTTTGTTTTTTCGAGAAATGATGATTTGGGCGTATAGATAGGCGGTAAAACAGACTATTAAGCTACCAACCGTAATGATAAGGATAAAATCATTGCTTGCCATTGTAAGCCCTCCTGTAGATTGAATATGATGCTATGTAACTTGTCTTTAGAAGGGTATTACATCATATGCGACTGAGAAAGAAATATATACACATTAATTATCTAAGTCATCCAATTGGTATAGGGGGCAGAATGAGTATAGAGCATTTCTATAGGACAAGGTGTAAAATAAAAATCAATGTGTTGCAAAATCAAGAAGGTTCATTAGACAATGGGTGGTGAATATAGTAGTAGAAAAGGGGATACAGGAGTGAAAAATGGAAAAGAAATGGGTAAGGATTCAAGGCGATGGTCACACGTTTTATTGGATAAATGGGCGAAAAGGTTTTTTGTATCAAAGCAATGTCGACCCGACAGTTTGGAAGTGGCGAAATAATATTGTTTATGCCATTAACAAACAAGCAGCGGTTGAATTGTTGCGTACACTCAATGTAAAGCCTCAAAACGTCTTAACATTGTATACGTTAATGATTTTAGTGAACTTAGATGAATAAGCCATGATCTAGAGTATAGGCTTGGATCATGGCTTATTTCTCATCATGTTTTCATTTATGCTATTTTTTTCGACTCGCTCAAGTGTTCACCTTGATGTTTCGCATTCGTTTGTTTGAACGAACAATAGATGAAAATGAGTGCAACGATAAGATATCCAATCGCGAAATCTGTTGCAGCATTGATAGATAGTGCTGGTGCATGCATGAAGCCGATGAATGAAAGGAGGGCACCAAGTAGAGAAAATGCAGCTGCCCGCATAAATTGATGATCAATAATATAAACGGTAATGGCACCTAAGATAATACCTGTAAACATAGCACCTTCACCTAATGGGACAATTCCTTCAGAAATTCCAGCAACAACATCACTTGCATCATTATTAAACCGAGTCATCACGTAATTTGCTAAATACGGAAGCATCGCAATCGAAACGGCAATGAAGTATTTTGAGTTACTAGCTTGATAAGCGGTGGTGACCATTGAAATACCGACAAATACTAAAATAGGTGCAATAGCAGCAATTGGAATAATGGATGACATCGCTGCGATGAAACCGAACATCGCTGCTAAAGCAAACACAAGTGCATTTAAAATACTATAACCACGACCAGCTCCCATCCATTTTGAACCGACAGTCGCTATATAAACCGTTGTTGGGAACATCCCGCCAAATAGCGTTCCGATCATTGTTCCAAGGCCGTCAACGGCTTGGCACTCACGAACATCGTAGTTGTCACCGGCAACAGCCATTGCTTCAACATTATTCATCGTTTCAATCGCATTATAAATCGTAATTGGCAGAATCACTGCTAATAAGCCGATTAATGCACCAAATAAATAATTAAAGCCTTCAAAGGCAGCGAGCGTTGGTAAAATTGGATAAAAGCCAATATGAGCAAGACCCTCGCTTATTTGGGCTGTGTCCGTATAACCAAGTGAAAATGCAAGCACAGTACCGATAACAATCGCAAATAGTGACGGTGGAATGTTGAAAGGTAGTGCAATTTTTCCGATAAAGCCAATGAGTATAATTGCTAGGGCAACAAGGCCGACAACAGGCATTGAAAACGTATTAAATAACATCTCTCCCGCTACAAAGGTAAGGGCAACACCAGCAAGCGCACCAAGCATCGCTGGACGTGGAATGTTATTGCGGACCCAGCTACCTGTGAAACTAACAAGGACTTCAATTAAGCCACTAATAAAACAAGCCGCAAGTGCAATTTTCCAAGCTAAGTCCGGATCTCCTGTTAATGTCAATGCTGGGAGTAAGACTCCGAATAAAAAGACGAACATAACAGGAGTGCTGATCCCATATGATAGTGCGGTAACGTCTGTGCGGCCTTCTTTTTGAGCTAAACGGTTAGCCATATAGGCATAGTAAAGATTTCCGACAATAACAGCGACAGCTGCACCTGGAATGACTTGACCGAACACAATGCTCGTAGGAAATCCCATTCCGAGCATTGTCACCGCGATAATGACAAAATTGGCTAAATTATTTTGAAAAAGAGCAAAGAATGCGTCGGTATCTTCTTTTTTATACCAAGGGTAATGAATGGTTTTCGTAGACATGATGATCCTCCTATGGTCGTTGTGTTAACTAGTTCGTAACTTTTGCTTCTTCCACAAACGTAACTTTCTCATCTTTAAGAGATTGAATTCGAGCGAGTGATTCGACACGGTATCCTGCTTCGGTTAATTTTTTATGACCATTTTGAAAGGACTTTTCAATCACAATTCCAATTCCTGCAACCGTTGCGCCAGATTGCTCCGTGACCTTTGCTAATCCTAGTGCCGCTTCCCCGTTTGCAAGAAAGTCGTCAATAATTAAGACGTGGTCGTCACCTTCTAAAAATGCTTTAGATACAGTAACTTCATTTGTCTCATTCTTTGTATAGGAATACACACTTGCTGTGTAGACATCATCGTTCATGGTTAGTGATTTTTTCTTTCGAGCAAAGATGAGCGAAACATCAAGCTCTAGCGCTGCTGTCAAACCAGGAGCAATCCCGGAAGATTCAATTGTTAACACTTTTGTAATCGTTTCGCTTTTAAACCGTTCAACAAACTCCTTTCCAATAGCTACCGCTAGCTTTGGGTCAATTTGGTGATTTAAGAACGAATCAACTTTTAAAACTTCGTTGGCTAACACCGTTCCTTTCGTTTGAATGGCTTGTTTTAATTGTTCCATTGCAATACCTCCTGATTATAGTTTTACTTCTATGTAATAACGAAAAAAGCTCAAATGTCAGGACACTACATACAAGTGAACCACTGACATTTGAGCTATAAAAAGCAGCTTCTAAAAGGTTGCAAAAGGCCTCGCCTATAAGCAACTAAAGGTTGTCATTGCTTCACTCGTAGTCGAATCATTTACGGCGATTCGGTAGAGACTAGCAGGCCGTATTCCTGCAATTATACGAGTAAACCTTCTTAAATATTTTGAATTGAGATGATTATAGCATAGAAATAGAATTGAAAACAGATGAAATTCTATTTTTCCCGAACTTTTTTTCGAGTTTGTTTTGATTTCATTCGTTTATAGGTTTTTTAGCGCTCATTTTTAATGAAATCATCAGAAAATAGATAAAATCATAATTTTCTAATAATCACATAGCCAATTAGAAGAAGCTGTGCTATACTTTTACCCAATATTAGCATGGAGTTCAAACATTCTTACAATTTAGAAATGAAGGCTAAGATCGTAACTGAAAGTGGGAGGTTTAACCTTTGAAACAGCAAGTCTACTTATATGATACAACGCTACGTGATGGAACACAGGGAGAAGGAGTGAGTTTATCTGTTGATGATAAGCTGAAAATAGTGCAAAAGCTAGATGAAATGGGCGTTCACTACATTGAAGGTGGTTGGCCAGGCAGTAATCCAAAAGATATGGACTTCTTTGCCCGTGTCAAAAACTTAAAACTAAACCACGCGACAATTACTGCGTTTGGTAGTACGAGGCGGCTTGGAGTTAGCGCGAGTGAAGACCAAAACCTGCAACGTATCATTGAAAGTGGAACCAACGCGGTTGCCATTTTTGGGAAGACATGGGACTTTCATGTGACAGAGGCATTGAAAACAACATTAGAAGAAAACCTAAACATGATCTATGATTCCGTGTTGTTTTTAAAAGAGAGTGGCTTAGAAGTTATTTTTGATGCTGAACACTTTTTTGATGGCTACAAGCATAATCCAGAATACGCATTAAAAGCGATAGCGAAAGCGGAAGAAGCTGGAGCGGATTGCGTTGCCTTGTGTGATACGAATGGTGGATCGTTACCGCATGAAATTGCTGAGATTGTGTCTGTTGTACGTGAGAACCTTTCCATCCAAGTGGGAATCCACTGTCATAATGATGGTGAGTTAGCTGTTGCAAATACGATTGCTGCTGTGCAAGCAGGTGCATCACACGTTCAAGGGACCATCAATGGCTATGGTGAACGGTGCGGGAATGTGAACTTGATCTCTGTTATTCCGAATTTACAGTTAAAGATGGGCTATTCATGTATTGACGAGGAGCAAGTACGACAACTCACGTCTGTATCAAAGTATGTACATGAAATTGCGAACCAGGTTGCACCAAGCAACCAACCATTTGTAGGAAAAAGTGCATTTGCTCATAAAGGGGGCATGCATGTTAGTGCGGTTATGAAGCACCCAGAGACTTATGAACATTTATCTCCTAAAATGGTTGGTAATGAGCGTCGAGTACTTGTGTCTGAGTTAGCAGGTCAAAGTAATCTACTCTTTAAAGCAAAAGAGTGGAACCTTGACCTTGATAAAGAAAATCCAGCATCTAAACAACTCATTACAAAAATTAAAGAGATGGAACATATCGGTTATCAATATGAGGCAGCAGAGGCTTCGTTTGAATTGCTAGTGAAAAAGGGTTTAGGTGAACTGACGGATTTCTTTAAATTTGATCATTTTAAAATTTTAGTTGAAAAAAATAAAACTGAAACGTTCACAACTGAGGCTGTTGTAAAGTTGATGGTCAATGACGAGATTGTCTTAACAGCAGCAGAAGGGAATGGACCAGTCAATGCACTTGATCACGCGCTCCGTAAAGCATTGGTTGAATTCTTCCCGATTATTAACGAGATGTATTTATCTGACTATAAGGTTCGTGTCTTAGATGAAACAGAAGCAACGGCATCAAAAGTAAGGGTACTAATCGAATCCTCAGATGGAAAGGAAAAATGGAGCACAATTGGAGTGTCAGGAAATATCATTGAGGCGAGTTGGTATGCACTTATCGATAGTGTTCGTTATTACTTATTAAAACATGAACATGAGATTGAGGCAGTCGTTAAAGAGAAAACGTATCAGCCGCCATTAGGTGTTAGTAACCACTAAACATTAACAATTGCTAATTGTAGCAGTGGTTGATAAAATAAATAGTAACATAAGAGAAAAGGAGTTTTAGAGATGAGCAAAGTAGAGACGAGTAGAGTAGAGAATCAAGAAAAAGGTTATTTTGGAGATTTTGGTGGGAGTTTTGTACCACCGCAATTAAAAAGTGTCTTAGAGCGTTTAGATGAAGAGTTTCAAAAGTATAAAGATGACCCAGCGTTTAATCAAGAATACTTGTACTATATGAAAGAGTATGTAGGCAGGGAAAACCCATTAACGTATGCTGATCGTTTAACGAATAAGCTTGGTGGGGCGAAGATCTATTTGAAACGTGAGGACCTCAACCATACAGGTGCTCACAAGATTAATAATGTCATTGGTCAAATTTTACTAGCCAAAAAAATGGGTGCACACCGTGTGATTGCAGAAACTGGTGCCGGTCAACATGGTGTGGCAACAGCAACGGCATGTGCGATGCTTGGGATGGAATGTATCATTTATATGGGGGCAGAGGATACACGTCGCCAAGAATTAAATGTGTTTCGTATGGAACTGTTAGGGGCGAAGGTTATCCCTGTTAAAAAAGGGCAAGGACGATTGAAAGATGCCGTCGATGAAGCATTAAATGATCTTGTTGAGAATTATGAAACAACGTTCTATTTACTAGGTTCGGCTGTAGGGCCACATCCGTTCCCAACCATGGTTCACCACTTCCAGTCCATCATTAGTAAGGAATCTAAGCGTCAAATTCTCGAAAAAGAAGGTCGCCTACCAAATATGGTTGTTGCATGTGTAGGCGGTGGTAGTAATGCGATTGGGGCGTTTTCTGAGTATATACCTGAACAAGATGTTCGTCTTGTCGGAGTCGAGCCAGAAGAAGCTGCAACACTTACACAAGGAACCCCTGGAGTGATCCACGGCTTTAAATGCCTGTGCCTTCAAGATGAAGAGGGGAATCCCTTGCCAACGCATTCAATATCCGCTGGGCTAGATTATCCTGGGATTGGACCGGAACATAGTCATCTGAAGGTTACCGATCGTGCCGAGTATTATACCGTATCAAAACAAGAAGTGTTGGATGCCTTTCAGGAGCTTGCACGTACAGAGGGGATTATTCCAGCATTAGAGAGTGCGCACGCGGTTGCCTACGCTTTGAAAGCTGCAAAAGAGATGAATAGTGATGATATTATTATCGTTAACATCTCTGGTCGTGGTGATAAGGATGTTAACGAAGTGAAAAGGTTGTTAAGTGAATAGCCATTAACAAAGTCGACTACGTGTGAGCCATCTCCCGTAGTCGACTTTGTTGTTTTATTCAAATCACGCTTGCGCAGTTTTTTATTAGTCAATCTCGATCACAGTACTTGGATCGATAAATAAATAAACCAAAATTGCTACAGCAAAGCAATAGATCGCGAAATATGTGAGCTTGCTACGTTTTAAAAATTCAATTAACCATACAATTCCAATCCAAGAAAAAATAAAGGATGCAAGAAAAGAAATGGTCAGTGCCCCTATTCCGATCGACGCGAAGCCACCAGCACTAATTTCATCGAAAGCTAGTACGGTCGAACCTAAAATCACAGGGATCGAAAGTAAAAATGAGTAGCGGACGGCAGTCTCTCGGTTCAAACCCATAAATAGCGCGGTGACAAGCGTGGCACCAGATCGTGAGATACCGGGGAACACTGCCAATGTTTGTCCGAGACCAACAACGATTGAATCAAAAAATGTCATGTTCTTTTCTGAACGATTACCATAAGTATGGAAGCGTTCAATAATAATTAGGAAAATACCAGTAACTGATAAAGCGACAGCAATAAATAGTGGAGTTTTCATTGCATCACCAATCACATCACTTAATAGCACACCAAGACCACCGGTAATAACTGTTGCGACCACAATGTAAATCGCGAACCAAAATTGTATACGGTGTTCTTGTGACTTCGTTTTAAAATAGCCGAAGAAACCTGTAATGACATCGGCTAGGTCTTTTCTGAAATAAAGGATAACAGCTAAGATCGAGCCGATATGTAAATAAATCTCAAAAGCTAGACCTGGAAATGTGTATCCAAAAACCATTTGTGTAATAACAATATGGGCTGTACTAGAGACAGGGAGAAACTCTGTTAATCCTTGTACGATCCCAAAGATAAGTGCCTCAATAATTGACATGCTTAACTCCTTTCACAAGTTGCTGATTTCTAGCTAATCTATTATATCAAAGTCTGAAGGGAAAATGAAAAAAATTTACGAATGTAATCGTGATTATTGTTCAACTTGCGCGTAAATCTTTATAATAGAGATAGAGTTATTCGTCATGAGTTGGGCGCTTTTTGAGTATATACCAATAAGGAAAGGTGAGGGGGTGAGGGAAATGATGGCCAAGTTACAGCGGCTTCCTTATTTATTGTTAGTTTTTGCAACTTTTTTTTGGGGAACTAATTTTGTGTTTAGTCGCATCATTGTTGAAGAAGTCCCACCATTTCAGTTGTCTGTTGTGCGATGGGGGATTGCGAGCCTCGTTTTTCTACCATTTGTGTGGCGCGAACTACGAGAATCTAAGGAACTATTAAAACGGAACTGGAAAGTACTATTGGCATTTGCAGTAACCGGAATCGCTGGCTTCAACACGTTATTGTATATAGCGATTCAGTATACTAGCTCTATCAATGCATCACTTGTTAATTCACTAGCACCGTTATTAATCGTCGTACTCTCTGTTCTCTTTTTAAAGGAAACGCTAGTTCGCTTTCAATACATAGGTATTTTGCTTTCATTTCTCGGTGTTGTTATTGTCATCACGGAGGGGAGATTAGAAAATCTATTTACACTTTCCTTTAATCCTGGTGATTTAATTGTTGTGGCGGCAGTCATTTCTTGGTCGATTTATTCTGTTTTATTGAAAAAGTTTGCAGGTGGATTTCCAAAAAGAGCAACATTTATCGTTACGATGTATATAGGGATTCTATGCTTGCTACCTTTTGCCATTTTTGAAAGAACACAGCAACCGGTTGCGTTTACCTCTTTATCCGTAGATATCTTAGCTGGTATTCTCTTTTTAGGTGTATTCCCTAGTATTATTTCATTTATTTGTTGGAATGAAGGTGTTATGCAAGTAGGACCGGGGAAAGCCTCCAACTATCTGCACTTAATTGTTTTATTCACAACGGTATTAGCCGTCTTGTTTGGAGGGGAAGTATTGACAATCATCCAAGTGGTTGGTGGAGCTTGTATTTTGTCTGGTGTCATTTTAGCTTCAAATCCAAATTTTCTGCAAAAGTGGGGGAAACAAAACGCCGAAACTAAACAAAACGTTCATACATAATTGAGCGATTGATTATGGTATATCTGTTAGTGTGATCCTAGAAAGGAGTGTAGGTTGTGTTTAGCAAAAGTCGGTTGGTAAGTGCAGTGGTTCTACTTTTGGCAGCAGGTCTTATTTTTTATTTGATTGTTACCAATGCGAATCAAGAACAGGTCGGAATCGATCAAGGAATGGTGGCCGAAGACTTTACGTTACCATTGTGGGGAACGGATGAAACATCGTCACTTTCTGATTACCGTGGTGAGATTGTCATCATGAATATGTGGGCTTCGTGGTGTCCGCCCTGTAGAAAAGAGATGCCAGATTTAGACAGGCTCTATCAGGATTATAAGGATGTCGGTGTAACAGTGCTTGGTGTCAATATGAATAAATTTGAACGAACAACAGAAGATGCTGATGCATTTCTTGAAGAGTTCGATGTTTCATTTCCGACATTAATTGATGTCGATGGCGATGTGGCGACAGATTATCAAATTCAAGGGTTACCAATGACTTACATTATTGATGAAGACGGGGTGATTAACCTTGTTATTCGTGGTGAAGTCAATTACGAAGGGCTAGAAGAAATCATTTTAGAAATGTTTTAAGGAGTAAACCATGTGGAAACACCTCTAAAAGGGTAGATGTACTCTTATAGAGGTGTTTTTTTTGGATGGATGTATATTTTCACAATGGTCAAGGATAAATAAGCCGGTAAGCGGTGATAATGAGAGTATCATCATATCGAAGATGGAGGCTCTGCATGTATAAAGAGTTAATTGTCGAAGTAGTAGACGTATTATATGAGGACGAACATATCCAATTACTTCGAACATCAGAGGGGGCAAAAAAAGCGATGTTGTATCGGCGAATACAGCCTGCCGCTACACCAGGCTGTACATTATTAGTCAATACAACGGCAGTAAGCCTTTCGTTAGGGACAGGTGGCTGGGATATCGTTAAGGCGGTTCTATCTCCACACATGGCAGTTGACGATCACCAACAAGGACATATTATGAAAGCAAGGTACTTGCCATCTCAACATAGTGTCTTGAGTGTTGAATCACAGGAGAGTGCTGATCATTCGCTTTTTCAACAGGAGTTCTCATTGCGAGGGAAGAAAGTTTTGTTAGCTGAACTACATAGTATGATTCCAATTTTATTTTTAACTATCAGTGAATTAAATCCATCTTTGAAAATGACCGTTATTATAAGTGATGAGGCGGCCTTACCGCTTGAGATGAGTAGTCATTTGCGTTATTTAAGGGAGGATCAACGCTTTCAAACGATAACGACCGGTCAAGCATTCGGAGGGGATTATGAAGCTGTAAATATTCCTACAGCATTGCAATTTGCTTCGGAAAAATTACAGAGTGATGTACTTATTGTTTCAGTTGGACCGGGGGTTGTGGGTACAGGTACAACATATGGGTTCACAGGGATGGCATTGGCAGATTGGGCCAATACGGTCGGTAGCTTTTCTGGTTTACCCGTATGGGTTCCAAGGATTTCTTTTGCAGATCAACGAAGTCGCCATCAGGGGATTAGTCATCACTTGTTGACCCCACTGCTTTCATTTACGTATCCTAAAAGCCTTATTCCATTACCGATTTTTCATAAGGAAAGCTGGGATCGTAAAATTTCTGAACAAGTAGTTCCTATGAAGGAGAAGCATACGGTTGTAAGGGTGTCGAGTGATGAGGTGACGGGGCTCATTCAAGAAAACCTTTTACAATACCCAATTCCAATTACAACAATGGGACGAACATTTTCGGATGATCCGGCATTTTTTTTGAGTGTGGCTGTTGCTGCAAAAGAAGCTATTAATTAGACTCGGTCCATTCTCGAACAGTTTCGTACTTTTTTTTGTATTGTTTCAAGATCGCACAAACTTCCCATGATTTGCCGACAATCGTAACACCATTTGTTCGCAAATAAATCTTCATAGCATATCTCCTTCCTCAAGTGTGCGCTAAACGGTCATTAATCTAGTTATGCTATGGTAGACTATATGAAGGTGAATGAAGGAATAGAACATGGAGGGATTTAAGGTGAGTGAACATTTATATGAAAAAACGATTGCATCAACAACGGTGTATGAGGGGAAAGTTATTGATGTAAAAGTTGATGATGTCAAGTTGCCGAATGGACATACGAGTAAACGTGAGATTGTTAATCACCCAGGTGCAGTTGCTGTTATTGCGTTAACACCAGAAGGGAACTTGTTGCTTGTACGGCAATTTAGAAAACCTCTTGAGCGAACCATTGTTGAAATTCCGGCAGGTAAGCTTGAGCTAAATGAAGAGCCACTTCATTCAGCAAAGCGTGAACTAGAAGAAGAAACGGGGTATAGAAGTAACCAGTTAGAGTTTGTCACCTCTTTTTATACGTCTCCAGGGTTTGCAGATGAAATCGTTCATATTTATTTTACAGATCAATTAACCGCAGGACATGTACAAACGGATGAAGATGAATTCGTCGACCTGCTTGAAGTTACCCTAGAGGACGCAGAAAAAATGATTGAAACAAAAGAAATTTTTGATGCGAAAACAGCCTTTGCAATTCAATACTTGAGGTTACGTAAGGATATTTAGCAACGAAGGAGGAAGGCCATGCGAGATTTTTTTGTTGATTTACATATCCATATTGGCCGAACTGCCTCTGGGAAACCGGTGAAGATCACAGGGGCAAAGCGACTAACTCTGTCTAATATCATAGAATATGCTCGGTCGATCAAAGGGATTGATATGATTGGGATTATCGATTGTCATGTCCCAGAAGTGATCGCTGAACTTGAGGATATGATTGCAGCAGGTGAAGCTATAGAGCTATCAGAAGGTGGGATTGATTTTCACGGATTGACGCTCATATTGGGGACAGAAATGGAAATTTATGATGACAACTGCAAAGGTCCAATCCATGTTCTTGCATTTATGCCTCAGCTCCAAAAAATGAAACAATTTAGTAAATGGTTAGCAGCCCACGTGAAAAATATAACGCTAAGTTCACAACGAGTCTATGAACAAGCGAAAACGATCCAACATGTCGTGTGCGAGCTTGGTGGCATGTTCATACCGGCCCATGTGTTTACCCCACATAAAAGCTTATACGGTAAGGGTGTTGAAAATAGCCTCAGGGAAGTATTGGATCATAGGAAGATCGACGCGATTGAGCTTGGTCTAAGCTCTGATACTGCAATGGCTGACCAAATCTCAGAGCTCCATCATTATTCGTATATTAGTAATTCTGATGCCCATTCGCTAGAAAAAATTGCTAGAGAGTATCAAACCATTCGTATGGAGCATGCATCATTTAATGAGTTAAGGTTAGCCCTACATGAACAAGAAGGACGTAAAGTTAGTGCTAACTTCGGCTTGAATCCATATTTAGGAAAATATTATTATACGAGCTGTGAAAAGTGTTCGACAATTATACCAAACGAGGATGATATGATTTGCCCAACATGTGAACACAATCGTTTTACAAAAGGTGTTTATAACCGTTTACTAGAATTAAAAAGCAGTGATGGTCCGCTTGTTCCTAATCGTCCCCCCTATATTCATCAAGTTCCGTTGGAGTTCATACCAAAACTTGGATCAAAAACATTAGCAAAATTGCGAGACCATTTTAAAACAGATATGGCCATTATTCACGATGTTCCAGAGGAAGGATTGCGTCATGTCGTGTCAGATTCGATAGCCGAAACCATTATCAAGGCAAGGCGTGGCGAGCTTCAGTTTCATTATGGAGGTGCAGGGCGCTACGGGAAAGTTAAGGATACATAAGCTTCTCAAGCGGTAGATAATGAAGAAGTTGGGACAAAAGGTTGGTTTTACCTTTTGTCCCAGCTTCGAAACAATGAGCGTAACCGCCACCATCTTTTAAAAGCCAATATTTTAACTCCCCCCCATTTCTTAATTCTCTTATATGTTTATTTTTGAATTTCGTTGACCTATCAAGTCATAGAATTGAGGATGAGTTCATAGATTGAATTAAGAGAGTTTGGGGAGGGTTAAGAATGAAGAATGGTATCGGAGCGTCTATCGCTTATCATTTAGAGGATAACCGATCAATTTATATATTTACGACCGTTCTTTTTTTAATGGGGATTATTTTTGGAGCTGTTGTAGTCAATAGCTTAGGGTTAACACAAAAGCATGATTTATATATGTATTTAAGTCAGTTTTTTGGACAAGTGTCTGAGGGGCAATTTGCTAATTCGGCAGCGATGTTTAGTCAAAGTTTTGCTCACTATGCGAAGTATGTAGGGTTAATGTGGATTTTAGGGTTGTCAATTGTCGGACTCCCGATCATATTAATTTTACTATTTTTAAAAGGTGTTGCGATGGGGTTTACGGTTGGATTTCTCGTTAACCAAATGGGGATGTCTGGCTTTGCCTTATCATTTGTAAGTGTGATGCCGCAAAATTTTATTTTAGTTCCTGCTTTTATTATCGTTGGCACGACAGCGGTAGCCTTCTCCTTAAAAATGATTCGTAACCAGTTTATTAAAAAGAATAACGAGCCGATCTTTCCGCAATTTTTAAATTATTCATTAGTCATTTTAGTGATTGGGGCCTTGCTCTCAGCTGCATCTGCGTTTGAAGCGTATGTAACTCCTGGTCTCATGAGGGTTGTTTTATCTTGGGTGGCGTAATCACTTAATAATCATTCTTATATGAGAATGGGTATGATTAACTCCTGATAATAATTATTATTTGACACTCTTTTTTTCCATGATTATAATTAGAATGGAAATGGTTATTGGGGAGGGGTTATGATCGTGGAAAAAAGAATTGAACGAATAAAAAAACAATTACATTCGCAAAGTTATAAATTAACTCCTCAAAGGGAAGCTACGGTTCGTGTCTTGTTAGAGCACGAGGAAGATCATTTAAGTGCGGAAGATGTATATTTACTTGTCAAGGAGAAAGCGCCAGAGATTGGGCTTGCGACCGTATATCGAACATTAGAGTTACTAAGTGAATTAAAAGTGGTAGATAAAATCAACTTTGGTGACGGAGTTTCTCGTTATGACCTACGTCAAGAAGGAGCAGATCACTTTCATCACCATTTGGTTTGTATCGAATGTGGATCCGTTGATGAAATCCAGGAGGATTTACTTGGAGATGTAGAAAAAATCGTCGAACGTGACTGGAATTTTAAAATAAAAGATCATCGTTTAACGTTCCATGGAATTTGTTATCGTTGTACAGATAAAGAAGAGTAATTAAATAGAATGAATGAACCTTTTCGCTCATGAAGAGGTTTTTTTATATTTTGGTATAAACTGTATTGTTTTTGGCATAGCTTGTAACAGGGAGTATTTTGTTGTTTTAGACAAGTCCTAAGGAGGTTATGCCTTTGCGATCGTTTGTTACTGTTATTTTAAGCGCAATTAAAGTTTTTATTCTCTTTATGGGATGCACATTGTTATTTTATTATGGTATTCTTTGGGTTAGTAAAGAATATGAAAGTTATCACCGTTATGATGAACCGCAAGGAAGAGCAGTAAAGGTTGTCCAAATGGAAGGGACAGACCCGAACACTCATTGGTTTATGGATCGTCTACTGTTCTTCTATCATTATGGTGAATGATAATGGTGATTCTCATGTTAGGGGCGATGAACATGCAAAGCCAGATTGATGAGTTTTTACAATATTGTATCGTGGAACGTGGATTGTCTGCGAATACGGTTCAATCATACAAACGCGATTTAGGGCAGTACCAAAAGTATCTGTTTGAATTCAAACAATGTAAGGATTTTAGCCAAATAGACCGTACAACGATTACTGATTACCTTTACTTTTTAAAAGAAAAAGGTCGCGCAGCATCTACAATCGCAAGGACGATTGCCTCGATTCGTGCACTTCATCAATTTTTATTACGAGAAAAATTAACAGATCAAGACCCTTCCATTCATATTGAAACACCGAAAGCAGACAAGCGTTTACCAAAAGTATTATCAACTAGTGAAGTAGAATCATTGTTAGCAGCACCTCATCGACATACACCATTCGATATGAGAAATAAAGCGATGTTGGAAGTGTTGTATGCAACTGGTATACGTGTTTCTGAGCTTTGTCAGTTGCAATTAGATGATGTTCATTTAAAAATGGGATTTATCCGCTGTATTGGGAAAGGGAATAAAGAGAGAATTATTCCCCTAGGTACGATGGCAGCAGATGCTCTTACTACCTATCTTGAGCGGGGAAGACCTAAGCTTGTAAAGAAGGTCGATCACCGAACGTTGTTTGTTAATCATCATGGATCCCCTCTTTCTAGGCAAGGGTTTTGGAAGATTCTAAAGAAGTTAGCGCAAGAGGCTAACATCAAAAAAGACCTAACTCCTCACACCCTTCGACACTCATTTGCTACCCATTTACTTGAGAACGGTGCTGATTTAAGAGCAGTTCAAGAGATGTTGGGACATGCCGATATTTCAACAACCCAAATTTACACACATGTGACTAAAACAAGATTAAAAGATGTTTACGCTGATTTTCATCCTCGCGCATAAATGGGATTCTATTGTAGGGCCAACGAATATGCACGATCCTGCTTTTGCAGGATAATAAGGCGAATGATTACATATAATTTGAATATAACGATGTGAAGTGAGGGTGATATTGAGAATGACAGATTATCGTTTTAAAAGAATCTTTCTTATTGTGATGGATTCTGTTGGAATTGGGGAGGCACCGGATGCAAAGGAATTTAATGATGAAGGTGCTGATACATTAGGACATATAGCAGAACGAATGGATGGCTTACATATGCCGACAATCGCAAGCTTAGGGTTAAGTCATATCCGAGAAATTAAAGGGATTGAAAAAGTTAAACAGCCATTAGGGCACTTTGGGAAGATGCAAGAAGCATCAACAGGAAAAGATACAATGACAGGGCATTGGGAAATTATGGGTCTTAATATAAAAGAGCCATTTCGAACGTTCCCTGATGGGTTTCCGGATAAGCTAATTAAAGCGATTGAAGATTTGTCTGGGCGCTCAGTGATTGGGAACAAGGTGGCCTCCGGTACTGAGATTCTTGATGAATTAGGTAAGGAGCATGTCGATACAGGGGCATTAATTATTTATACGTCAGCGGATTCCGTCTTACAAATTGCTGCTCATGAGGATGTCGTACCAATCGAAGAACAATATGAAATTTGTGAAAAAGTTCGTGAGTTAACGTTGGATCCAGAATATATGGTTGGACGTATTATTGCACGACCGTTTATTGGGGAACCTGGACGTTGGGAACGTACCGCAAACCGCCATGATTATGCTCTAAAGCCATTTGAGCGAACGGTGATGAATGAATTAAAGGATTCAGGCTACGATTCGATTGCGATCGGAAAGATTTCCGATATTTATGATGGCGAAGGAATTACTGAGTCTCTTCGTACGACGTCAAATCTTGATGGGATGGATAAAATTGTGCAAACGTTAAATCAAGATTTTACTGGACTCAGCTTTTTAAACTTGGTCGATTTCGATGCGAAGTTCGGTCATCGACGTGATCCGATTGGGTATGGTAAAGCGTTGGAGGAATTTGATGAGCGCTTGCCCGAGGTTCTTGAGAAATTAACAGATGAAGATTTACTAATCATTACTGCTGATCACGGAAATGATCCAGTCCATCACGGCACCGATCATACTCGTGAATATGTTCCGTTGCTCGTCCATTACAAAGGTCAAAGTGAGGCGAGCGATTTAGGAATACGGCAGACCTTTGCTGATATTGGAGCAACCGTTGCTGAAAACTTTAACGTAAAAATACCAAAATACGGGAAGAGCTTTTTGAGTGAGATATAAGATTAGGATATCTCCTGACCTGGGGCAACCTTTATAAGCTTTTAAAAGTTGCAACGTTCTAAGGATCTATATTAGGTGTTATCAGTATGTTACTAACGATGGGGTGATCGTCATGCGCATGGTTGACATAATACAAAAAAAACGTAATGGAAATGAATTAACAGATGAAGAAATTCGCTTTTTCATAAAAGGATATACAGAGGAAAGCATCCCTGATTACCAAGCGTCCGCTCTATTAATGTCGATTTATTTTAAAGGAATGACTCCTCAAGAAACAGCGACGTTAACGAAGGCGATGGTTGAGTCTGGTGAGACTATTGATTTGTCAGCGATTGATGGGGTGAAAGTTGATAAGCATTCTACAGGTGGCGTCGGTGATAAAGTGACATTTATTGTCGCACCTCTTGTTGCTTCTGTTGATGTACCTGTTGCGAAGATGAGCGGTCGAGGACTTGGCCATACAGGTGGTACGCTTGATAAGCTTGAATCAATACGTGGGTTTAATATTGCGATTTCCAAAGAGGAATTTGTCGCTAATGTTAACAATCATAAGCTTTCTGTTGCTGGACAAACCGGTAATTTAGCACCTGCAGATAAAAAATTATATGCCCTTCGAGATGTAACGGCAACGGTCGATTCGATTCCGTTAATTGCTGGTTCGATTATGAGTAAAAAGCTAGCTTCAGGAGCGGATGGCATTGTCCTTGATGTGAAAACAGGGACCGGTGCGTTTATGAAGACGTTAAAGGAAGCTGAGGCTCTCGCTAAAGAAATGGTAAGTATTGGCCAGAATCTTGGACGTAACACGGTTGCTGTGATTAGCGATATGAATCAACCGCTTGGTTTTGAAGTTGGAAATGCAAATGAAGTAAAGGAAGCCGTTGAGGTTCTACAAGGAAAGGAAGTCAATGATCTAAGGAAGCTTTCCTTAGAATTAGGCGCACATATGGCTGTGTTTGCGAACGTATTTGCTACGTATGACGAGGCTTATGCGGCGTTGGAGAAAAACCTTGAAAATGGGAAGGCTTTTACCGCTTTCCGTAACATGGTTGAAGCTCAAGGTGGGGATGTAGGGATGATTGATGATCTTACAAAGCTACCAAAAGCTTCTCATCACATTGAAGTGAAGGCGCACCAAGATGGATATGTTGCAGCGATTGACGCTGAAACGATTGGGGTCGCTGCCATGCACCTTGGTGCTGGTCGGGCAACAAAAGAGGATAAAATCGACCATAGTGTTGGCCTTTCATTAAAGAAAAAAGTTGGAGATGCTGTACGTGCTGGTGAACCACTTGTAGTGATTCATTCAAACGATGAAGACCCGGAAGTATCCATTAATAAAGTTTATGAAGCATATGAAATATCCGACGAGAAACCAGATACACTAGAATTGATTTATAAAGTAATCGATTGATCTAGGATGAAGCTGATCGAAAATGGAGAGCCATTTTTCGATCAGCTTTTTTTGTGTGGTAAAGGGACGGAGTGCGCGAACAGGGAGAAAAAATCAGTGAAGTACGCTTACTCGCACCGCCTTAGGATTGAATTATGAGGGCAGTTTCACTGAGGTGAGAAGAAGTTGATTTTCTAAGGTTCGCTTCTCATATGAATTGGAGATAAAAATTTCCTGATTTAGGTATAAAACAATAAATTTTGGAAAACACTTTAATAAAACGAATGGAGGTACGAGTGATGAGGGGATTGATTACGAGCATTTTAAGTGTAGTTTTACTAACAGGAATCGTTACGCCAGTGGCGCTTGCTGAAGAAAGTTCGATCAATTTAGCGCCTGATGCTTCATCAGCGATTTTAATTGAACGGGATACAGGGACGGTTTTATTTGAAAAAAATAGTCAAGAGAAGCTTCCGCCGGCGAGCATGACGAAGATTATGACAATGCTTCTGATCATGGAGGCACTCGATAAGGGTCAGATTAAATTAGATGAAAAGGTGCGAACAAGTGAAAGGGCTGCTTCGATGGGAGGTTCACAAATCTTTTTGGAACCTGGTGAAGAAATGACGGTTGCGGAGTTATTAAAAGCAATCGCTGTTGCATCTGGTAATGATGCCTCGGTAGCAATGGCAGAACATATTGCTGGATCAGAGGAGGCATTTGTAGAAATGATGAATGAGAAGGCAAAAGAGTTAGGGGCTGAGCAGACAAATTTTATAAATTCAAATGGTCTTCCAGCAGAGAATCATTATACGACAGCAGAAGATTTGGCATTGATCTCTAAAGAATTGTTAAAGTATGAAGACATTACAAACTATACAGGTATTTATGAGGATTACCTTCGTGAAAATACAGATGATGAATTTTGGCTAGTGAATACGAATAAACTGGTTAAATTTTATCCGGGGGTTGATGGCTTGAAAACAGGTTATACTCGTGAGGCGCAATATTGCTTAACCGCAACTGCAGAAAAAAATGGGATGAGAGTGATCTCTGTTGTTATGGGGGCCAGCTCACCTAAAGAACGTAATAAACAAATCACCGAGATGCTTGATTATGCGTTTAGTCAGTATACGACTCATAACCTTTATGAACGAAACCATGTAATTGATGAGGTTAAGATAAGCAAGGGACATAAAGGAAAAGTAGAAGCAGTGACATCTGGGTCAGTGTCAATTTTAACGAAAAAAGGTGCAAGTGTTGAGGATGCAACGGAAAAAGTAGTGCTAGAAGAGGGATTACAAGCGCCGATTAAAAAGGGCGACCAAGTAGGAACATTAATCATTGAACAAGGTGGTAGCGTATTGTCGGAAACGAAGCTGGTAGCTAAAGAAGATATTAATGACGCATCATGGTGGTTGTTATTTAAACGTACACTAGGTAAATTCGCTGGGTAGAGTTAGATTCACTTTAAAAACCTCAAGGTGTGTTAAAACGAAATACCACTATTTTTCGCAAATAATCACTAGTTTTGTCACCGAGAAGGACAATGCATAAAGGATAGCGAAAAACTCACTACAGAATAATTGGTGATCTGTGTCCTGTAGTACACAGTATTACTTCAACTATCTTTGAGGGAGTGAGGATTGGTGAGTTTACAAGTAGACCTTGAACGTAAAGGCAGCGTCCTTTGTGTGAGATTAAGTGGAGAGCTAGATCACCACACAGCAGAAACATTAAGAACGCAAGTAGATGAAGAAATAGTGAAATACCAAATGAAGCATATTATTTTAAATTTAGAGCAGTTATCCTTTATGGACAGTTCTGGATTAGGTGTCATTCTCGGACGTTATAAACAAGTGAAAAATAATGATGGGGAGATGGTTGTTTGTGCCATTTCTCCAGCTGTCAAGCGATTATTTGAAATGTCAGGTTTGTTTAAGATTGTTCGACTTGAAGAGAGTGAACAATTTGCTTTGCAAACATTGGGGGTGGCTTAATGATGAAGAATGTGATGAATTTAGCGTTCTCAGCTTTAAGCCAAAATGAATCATTTGCAAGAGTCACCGTCGGATCTTTTGTCGCTCAATTAGATCCAACGATGGACGAACTAACGGAAATTAAAACGGTTGTTTCAGAAGCGGTCACAAATGCAATTATCCATGGGTACCATAATCAACCAGAAGGTATGGTCTATATTACGGTTACGCTTGACCAAGGTGTCATTGAATTGACGATCAAAGATGAGGGCATAGGAATAGCAGATATTGATGAGGCAAGACAACCGTTATATACGACGAAACCAGAGTTAGAACGTTCCGGTATGGGGTTTACGATTATGGAAAATTTCATGGATGAAGTCAAAGTTGTATCTGAAGCGATGATGGGAACTACGATCTATTTACGAAAGCATCTCTCAAAAAGTAAAGCGTTATGCAATTAAGGGGTTCTGCTAATGGATGTGGAGGTTAAGAACGGGAATAAAGATGCATACTTGAAGGATGATGAGGTAAAAAAGTTAATCGAGCTAAGCCAAGCTGGTGACCAAAGCGCAAGAGATATGATCGTTAATAAAAATACACGTCTGGTATGGTCTGTCGTGCAGCGTTTTTTAAACCGGGGCTATGAACCAGACGATTTATTCCAAATTGGTTGTATAGGATTGATTAAATCCGTGGATAAATTTGATCTTTCCTATGATGTGAAATTTTCAACGTATGCTGTTCCAATGATTATAGGGGAAATCCAACGGTTTTTACGAGATGATGGAACGGTCAAAGTCAGTCGCTCGTTAAAAGAATTAGGGAATAAGATTCGCAAAGTGAAAGATGAAATGTCAAAGACGCTCGGACGTGTACCAACCGTCAATGAAATTGCTGAAAAGCTTGAGATCTCACCCGAAGAGGTTGTCTTTGCTGGAGAGGCAAGCCGAACGCTATCTTCCATTCATGAAACGGTATATGAAAATGATGGTGATCCAATTACGTTATTAGATCAAATCGCTGACCATTCCGAGACGAAGTGGTTTGACAAAATTGCTTTAAAGGAAGCGATTCGACATTTAGAAGAGCGTGAACGGTTAATTGTCTATTTGCGTTACTATAAAGATCAAACACAATCTGAGGTTGCTGGCAGGTTGGGAATCTCGCAAGTTCAAGTGTCAAGGCTCGAAAAGAAAATACTTGAGCATATTAAAGGTCAAATGGGTGAATAACCATTTGACCTTTTTCTATTGGGAATAACTGGTGGAAATAGATTTAGAATGAGTCAAGCTGTTATGGAACATACTAACGACAAGAAGCACCCTTCATATTGTCTAGTAGTCGCAAGGCAGCGGTAGCTGCTTAATATAGGTGTGCAAGCGATTTTTACTCGTCCTATATAGAAAGTGAAGGTAATCCATGGTCAAGATAAGCAGTGACTGAACTTGAAATACGAATAAGGGGCGAGGAAAACGACGTGGAGGAGGCTTACAATTGAAGCGCAAGGGTAAGCAGACGTGGTGCTTTGAAAATAACATATATATAACATCAACAGGAACAGCGGTAGGTCCTCTTGAGGGAAAGGGACCGTTATCAGATCAATTTGACAAAGTATTTGATAGCCTCTACTGCGGTGAAGTGAACTGGGAAAAGGCTGAGCAACGATTAATGACTGAGGCTATCAATAGTTGTTTGCAGAAGGTTAATAAGTCAAAAGGTGAGATTGATGTTCTGCTTGCCGGCGATTTATTGAATCAAAATGTAACGTCAAGTTATGTCGCTAGAGAAATGGAAATTCCTTTTTTAGGAGTGTTTGCAGCATGTTCGACGATTACAGAGTCACTTGCATTAGCGTCAGTGTTAGTGGACGGTGGTTATGCTACTGACGTACTTGCGGCAACAAGCAGTCATAATGCCACAGCTGAACGACAATTTCGTTACCCAACTGAATTTGGCGGACAGAAGCCTGCCACGGCTACGTTTACTGTAACGGGTGCTGGAGCAGCTTATATTAGTAAAGAGAAAGCGAATATAAAAATTAGTGAAGCAACGATTGGGAGAGTAATCGATCTTGGGATGAAGAACCCCTATGATATGGGATCTGCGATGGCCCCGGCTGCCTTTGATACAATCATTGCTCATTTAAATGATACGAATAGAGAGGTTACTGATTACGATTTAATCGTTACTGGAGACCTGTCTCGGGTTGGGAGTTCAATTATAAAAGGACTCTTAGAAGAGCATGGACATGATGTGCAAGCCAACTATGCTGATTGCGGTTTAATGGTTTTTGGTCCGGGGCAACCAACCTTTGCTGGAGGAAGCGGTTGTGCTTGTCCTGCAGTGGTCACGTTAGGTCACCTTGTTAACGAGATGAAAAATGGAACATTAAGACGATTACTAGTCGTTGCAACTGGAGCTTTATTAAATCCGACAATGATTCAGCAAAAAGAATCAATTCCTTGTATTGCACATGGAATTGTTCTTGAGTCGACTGCTACCTCGTAATGCCTGTACTAGCCATTTAGATGTAGATTAGCTTTTGTAAAAAGTTTGTTTGCTAGCTAGGGTATGTAAGACATAAATGTTAAGTTTCAGCGACATGCTAAGAGTTAGAGACTAAGGGGTGAGTGACATTGGATGAGAAAAAGCGCGTGATTCTAGTTACAGACGGTGATGAGTCAGCCAAACAAGCTGTTCAGCTTGTCGCACAGCAAATTGGTGGACGGTGTATTTCTCAATCGTGGGGGAATCCTTCACGATTAACAGGGGAAGAACTTGTTACATTAATAAAAAAAACACCTTATGACCCTGTGCTCGTTATGTTTGATGATAGCGGTTATCACGAAGAGGGCAGAGGGGAACACGCGATGCGAGTCGTTGCGACTCACCCTGAGTTTACGATTCTTGGAGCAATTGCTGTGGCATCCACTACCCATTTTTCGGAATGGACGAAGGTAGATGTCTCGGTTGATCGTTACGGAAATTTAACAGAATATGGTGTCGACAAGTATGGATTACAAGACCTTGAAGTTGGCAGAATAGACGGGGACACGGTTTATAGCCTCGACCAATTACATATTCCCGTCATCGTCGGTGTTGGCGATATCGGGAAAATGGCAGGGCAGGATACAGTAGAAAAGGGGGCTCCTATCACAAGAAAAGCGGTGGAGATTATATTAGAACGGAGCGGATATTATGACTGAACAGCATGTGAAAGAAAAACAATTAATATCCAAAAATATTAGGGAAAATGAGAAAATTTTAAAACAACGCTTAGGGATTGGGACTAGCTTTGATGTTGGAATTCGCAAACTATCCATCTTAGGAAAAGAAATTCAAATTTATTACACGAACGGCTTATGTGATATCCAATATATTATTGAAATCCTCAAAGAGTTAATGGATCTAGAATCACGGGGTCGTGAGACACGTGATGTAAAAAAAGCGATAGAAAATCATCTCACTCACGTTCAAGTCGAATATAAATCAACATTGGATGAAGCGATTGATGAAATGCTTTCAGGTCTAATCTTCATTTTACTAGAAGGTGAAGATGAAGCATTTGTTGTAGATACAAGAAGTTATCCTGGGCGGGGTCCGGATGAGCCTGATACCGAGCGGGTCGTTCGTGGTGCCCGTGATGGCTACACAGAAAATATTATTGAAAATACAGGTTTAACTCGTCGACGTATCCGTGATGAACGGCTTCGTCATGAAATTCTTAGAGTGGGCACGCGCTCGAAAACTGATATTTGTATCTCTTATATTGACGGTGTTGCTGATGAAAATTTAGTTGAGATCGTCAGAAAAGAACTCGAAAATATCAATATTGATGGAATCACGATGGCTGACAAAGTTGTTGAAGAGTTTATTGTTAAACAAGGGGCGAATCCATTCCCACTTGTTCGTTATACAGAAAGGCCAGATGTGGCAGCTACGCACTTACTTGAAGGGCATGTTGTCCTTATTGTTGATTCATCACCAAGTGTCATTATTACCCCAACGACGTTTTTTCACCATGTACAGCATGCGGAAGAATATCGTCAAGCACCGGCAATTGGGACCTTTTTAAGATGGGTTCGTTTTGCTGGAATGATTTTTGCTTTATTCATTTTACCATTGTGGCTACTTATGGTTATGCAACCGTCGTTATTACCAGAGATGATCTCATTTATCGGGCCGAATGAGACTGGAAACGTTCCAGTCTTTATGCAAATTGTGCTAGCTGAATTTGGGATTGAGTTATTGAGGATGGCGGCCATCCATACCCCTTCACCATTAGCGACAGCGCTTGGTTTAGTAGCCGCGTTACTCATTGGTGAAGTTGCGATTGAAGTTGGATTATTTTCTCCCGAGGTCATTCTTTATGTTGCTTTAGGTGCCATCGGTACGTTTGCTACACCTAGTTATGAATTAGGAATTGCGTTAAAAGTGGCTCGTCTCGTACTTCTTGCAGCGGTCGCACTCTTTAAAGTACCGGGTCTTGTGATTGGGACTACGTTATTGTTAATCATCATGATCAATATTAAAGCACTTAACAAACCTTATTTATGGCCATTTTTACCATTTGATCCACAAGGGTTTAAACAAATCTTGTTTAGAATGTCAGTACCAACCATGAAACAGAGACCAACAATTGTTAACCCGAAAAATTCAATTAAACAATCGTAATTCGTATTGGGTATCTTCGGTTATTGCGAGTGCGAGATATGTATGATAAAGTTTACGTAAATAATAATCTCTCCATCGTTTAACTGGGGAATTGAGCATTGGATGTCTACTTTGTTTCGGAACTGTGTAATCGGATTGTTGCTGCTCGTATTTGAGGAGTAAGTACGATCTTTAAATATCATGAAGGCTATAGTCGCACGCATGTTAGTGCAGCTAGTGTTCCTACATTAGCTGCATTTCTATTTTAAGCTAATAGGACAAAAATGGGTTCACGCACTTTATCGTAGTAAGGAGAGGGGAAAGTATGTTTTTTCATGGGTCAAGCCAGGTGAATGAAAAAGGGCATCTTGAAATTGGTGGTGTTGATACAGTTGTTTTAACAAAAGAGTATGGAACACCGGTTTATGTGTATGATGTGTCTTTGATTAGAGAGAAAGCTAAAGCATTTCAACAAGCATTTCAAAATCATGGGGTACAGGCACAAGTTGCATTTGCTAGCAAATCATTTAGCTGCGTAGCAATGATTCAATTAGCAGATGAGTTAGGCTTAAGCTTGGACGTTGTTTCAGGTGGTGAGCTCTACACCGCACAAGTTGCGGGTTTTCCGATGGAACGTGTCCATTTCCATGGAAATAACAAAAGCCCACAAGAGATCGACATGGCTGTTGAAGCTGGTATTGGTTGTTTTGTTGTTGATAATTTCTATGAGCTAGAGCTTTTAGAGCGTGCTAGTAAAAAATTTGAGAAACAGGTTTCAATTTTATTGCGGACAACACCAGGGATTGAAGCTCATACGCATGAATATATTTCGACAGGCCAAGAGGATTCAAAATTTGGCTTTGATTTATCAAGTGGTCAAGTTGATCAAGCGATTACTTATGTTCAAAAACGAGAGTGTTTCCAGTTGTTAGGTCTACATTGTCACATTGGTTCGCAAATCTTTGAAACGGTAGGGTTTGTGATGACGATTGAAAAGATTTTCTCATATTTGAAGCAATGGAAAGAAACGATTGGTTATACACCAGACGTTCTTAATCTTGGTGGAGGTTTTGGGATCCGTTATGTTGAGGGTGACACGCCATTACCAGTAGCGGATTACATTGATGCAACAGTGAAAGCAGTGAAAGAGCAAGCTGACAACCTTTCGATTGATGTGCCAGAAATTTGGATAGAGCCTGGTAGATCTCTTGTTGGTGATGCGGGTACAACGCTATATAGTGTCGGCTCACAAAAGGAAGTCCCTGATGTAAGGCATTATTTAGCTGTTGATGGTGGAATGACTGATAATTTACGACCTGCTTTGTACCAAGCAGAGTATGAAGGTGTATTAGCTAACCGAGCAAATGAAAAAGCGGATCAAACCTTTTCGATTGCTGGGAAATGCTGTGAAAGTGGCGATATGTTGATTTGGGATTTACCTTTACCAAAGGCAAATCATGAGGATGTATTAGCCGTCTTTTGTACAGGTGCTTATGGTTATTCGATGGCAAACAATTATAATCGTATCCCGCGTCCGCCGGTCGTCTTTGTAGAAAATGGTGAAGCAACCCTTGTTGTCAAACGGGAAACCTATGAGGACCTCGTGCGTTTAGATTTACCGTTAAGTTCAAAAGAAATGGTATAATTGAAGAGCTGTGTCAAAACATTACAAAGCGTTTGACACAGCCTGTTTGCTAAGACTAATCTCCCTCAGCGGATTCGAAGTCGATTTGTTTGTTTAGATTATGATATGATGGGTAAGATGTTATCATTAGGAGGTTGTACATATGAAAAAAGGAAGCATTACGTTTGAAAATGGTGAAAAGGTTGTTTTGGAATTTTTCCCAGAAGAAGCGCCAGGAACAGTTGAAAACTTTGAGAAGCTTGCTAATGAAGGCTTTTACAATGGATTAACGTTTCATCGTGTGATCCCAGGGTTTGTTGCTCAAGGTGGCTGTCCTGTAGGTAATGGTACAGGTGGACCAGGGTATACAATTAAATGTGAAACAGAAGGTAACCCACATAAGCATGGTCGCGGTTACTTATCAATGGCTCATGCTGGTAAAGACACGGGTGGTAGTCAGTTTTTTATTCTTTTTGAGCCACAACCACATTTAGATGGTGTTCATACGGTTTTCGGTCGTGTTACTGAGGGAATGGAAAGCGTAGACCGCATCAAACAAGGTGATGTGATGAGTGAAGTGAAGGTTTGGGAAGAATAAGCTTAATTAAATCGTAGTTTCAAAGGTATGATGAAAGGTGAGGATTTACCTTTCATCATACCTTTTTTGTCATGACTTTGAAAAATAATACCTCAAAGTAGACAAGCGGTGCTAGATATGTGTTATACTAAGAAAAATCACATACGAATTCCTTCGGGGTCGGGTGAAATTCCCAACCGGCGGTGATGAAGTTGTTAGCTTCTTAGTCCGTGACCCGTATGCACGCCTGTGTATACGGTGGATCTGGTGAAACTCCAGGGCCGACAGTGAGAGTCTGGATGGGAGAAGGAAGAGAAGTGACATGACATGAGCAATGAATGTCTATTCAATAGGAGAAGTATCTTCTTTTTGGCTTAGCTAGAGTGATCATACTTATGCATGCTTATTTTGATAAGCGTCATAGTTAGTAGATCGAGATCCAATTTTAGAGTATACTTGTTCCTTTATTTGATATTTCTCTTACGAAGAAACGATACCCTGGAGACTATTTCTCTAGGGTCTTTTTTATATGAGTGCATAAGGGGGAGAACCCATGAATGATCGAGAATATATGACACTAGCGATTCAGTTAGCAAAAGCAACAACCGGTCAAACGTCACCAAACCCTGTTGTTGGTTCAGTTGTTGTCAAAGACGGTCAAATCAAAGGGATGGGGGCTCATCTAAAAGCAGGCGAGCCGCATGCGGAAGTTCATGCGTTGACGATGGCCGGCGATGAGGCAATCGGAGCAACTATTTATGTCACCCTCGAACCGTGTAGTCACCATGGACGAACGCCACCATGTGCTGACCTTATTATAAAAAAGGGGGTTCGCCGGGTGGTGATCGCGACTGTAGATCCAAATCCAGTGGTTGCAGGAAAAGGAATTGAAAAATTACAGGCAGCGGGCATTGAGGTTGAGGTTGGTTTACTGAAAGAAGAAGCAGATCAAATCAATCAAGTTTTCTTTCACTATATGAAGACCAAACGACCATTTGTTACCTTGAAATCAGCTTCGAGCCTTGATGGTAAAACCGCGACGGTAACAAAGGAAAGTAAATGGATTACTGGAAATGCAGCACGAGAGGACAGTCACCGCTATCGTCATCAACATGATGCGATTATGGTTGGGATAGGGACAGTGATTGAGGATAACCCTTCACTTACAACCCGACTACAAAATGGTGGTAAGAATCCGCTTCGGATCATTCTTGATCATCAGTTACGAATACCGTTAGATGCGACAGTCGTTTGTGATCAACAGGCACCGACTTGGATTGTCACAAGCGTAGATGCTCCAGATGAAAAAGAAGAAAAGTTAGAATCGCTAGGTGTTAAAGTTGTTCGTTTACAAACAAGCGAGATCGATATTCCTGTTCTCCTTGATGTGTTAGGTGAGAAGGGGATTACATCGTTATTTGTTGAAGGTGGAGCTACGCTTCACGGTAGTTTTTTAGTAGCGGGAACCATTAATCAAGTCATCACGTATATCGCTCCGAAACTGATCGGCGGTAAGGATGCTATACCCTCAATCGCAGGTGAGGGGATTGAATCGATGTCTGATGTCGTTGAACTTGAGGTTCAATCGATGGAAAGAATTGGCGAAGATATTAAAATTGTCTCAATTCCAAAGGGGGAAAAATAGTGTTTACGGGGATCATTGAAGAACTTGGTACAATCGAAAAAGTAAATCAATCTGGTGATGCCATTGTAATGGTTATAGGGGCTAAAACGATATTAGATGATGTTCAATTAGGTGATAGCATTTCGGTAAACGGTGTCTGCTTAACAGTAACTTCATTTACCTCTTCATCATTTACAGTCGATATTATGCCTGAAACGGTCAAACATACGAGCCTACGTGATCTCACCAGAGGTTCTAACGTTAATTTAGAGCGTGCGATGGCTGCAAATGGACGCTTTGGCGGGCATTTTGTATCTGGTCATGTTGATGGTGTTGGTGAAATTGTTGCAAAGAAAGAAGTCGATAATGCCGTTTATTATGAAATACGTGTGCCACATGAATTAAGTCACTACTTTATTTCAAAAGGCTCTGTAGCCGTTGATGGCACAAGTTTGACGGTTTTTACAGTAACTGATGAGACGTTCACCGTTTCGATTATTCCTCATACATTAACTGAAACTGTCATCGGTCAAAAAGGAATTGGCGATGTGGTTAATATTGAATGTGATCTTGTAGGAAAATATATAGAACAATTCATTACAAGACGTTTTAGCGAAGCGAAAACGACGTCCTCAATTACAGAACAATTTTTGGAAGAGAATGGTTTTAAATAAAGGGTATAGAGGACCAAAAAAGGGGTGGAATCATGTTTGATCCAATTGAAGAAGCAATCTATGAGTTAATGCAGGGGAGAGTTGTTATTGTTTGTGATGATGAAGACCGAGAAAATGAAGGTGATTTTGTCGCGTTAGCAGAAAAAGCAACTCCTGAAGTGATTAATTTTATGATTAAAGAAGGCCGTGGTCTCGTTTGTGCACCGATTACTGAGACTAGAGCCAAGCAATTAGAGCTCTTGCCAATGGTTGATCACAATACTGATCCACATGGAACTGCCTTTACGGTTAGTGTGGATCATCATACAACAACAACTGGGATTTCTGCTCATGAACGGGCAACAACGATACAGGCATTAATTGATGATGAAGCGAAAAGTCATCATTTCAAAAAGCCGGGACACATCTTTCCGTTAGTTGCCAAAGAAGGCGGAGTTTTAAGACGTGCTGGACATACGGAAGCGTCCGTCGACCTAGCTCGTTTATCAGGAGCAGCACCAGCTGCAGTGATTTGTGAAATTATTAAAGATGATGGCTCAATGGCACGAGTTCCTGACTTGCGTAAAATCGCTGATGAACACGAATTAAAAATGATTACGATTAAAGATTTGATTAAATACCGTCACCGCAAAGACCAATTGGTGAAAAAGGAAATCGAAATTAATCTACCAACTGATTTTGGTGACTTTCGTGCTGTAGGATATACGAATGTGGTTGATGGCAAAGAGAATGTAGCTTTAATTAAAGGGGAGCTCTTGCCTGACGAACCAACATTAGTCCGTGTTCACTCTGAGTGTTTGACAGGAGATGTATTCGGTTCTCACCGTTGTGATTGTGGGCCACAATTACATGCTGCTCTTAAACAAATTGAGGAAGCTGGTTCTGGTGTATTATTGTATATGCGTCAAGAGGGACGAGGAATTGGTCTTATCAATAAGATGAAGGCTTATAAACTTCAAGAAGAAGGTTATGATACGGTGGAGGCAAATGAGAAATTAGGTTTTGCACCTGATTTACGTGATTATGGTATTGGTGCTCAAATTTTGCGAGACTTAGGGATTACGAAAATGAACCTATTAACAAACAACCCGCGTAAAATTAAAGGCTTACATGGGTACGATTTAGAGATTGTTGACCGTATTCCATTGCAGCTACCTCATAACAAAGATAACGAGCATTATTTAAAAACGAAGCACAAAAAGCTTGGGCATTTATTACATTTTTAAAAGGCGGATAAGTTTCTCAGGGTCAAATCGGATGCCTGAGGGCTTCTCCTAGTCTTACATAGCTTTATTAAAAAATTATATGGTATATAAGGAGGAAGTTGAGATGGGAAAAGTATTTGAAGGACATCTTGTTGCATCAGGTTTAAAAGTAGGGATTGTTGTAGGGCGATTTAACGAGTTTATCACGAGCAAGTTATTAGGCGGGGCTGAAGATGCATTGAAACGTCACGGTATTAATGAAGCAGATGTCGATGTTGCATGGGTGCCAGGTGCATTTGAAATCCCATTTGCGGCAAAAAAGATGGTTGATTCAAACAAGTATGATGCTGTCATTACACTAGGGACTGTCATTCGCGGATCGACTCCACACTTTGATTATGTTTGTAGCGAAGTGTCAAAAGGAGTAGCATCACTATCGTTACAGTCAGGTGTTCCTGTGATCTTTGGAGTCATAACGACTGATACGATCGAACAAGCCATTGAACGTGCAGGTACAAAAGCAGGAAACAAAGGTTGGGATGCAGCCACTTCTGCGATTGAAATGGCAAATTTAAACCGTTCATTTGAGTAAGCAAAATGGCGACCTTGTCGCCATTTTTTATGCTCAAGGCTCGAAGTGCAAGAAGAAGCACGGCCGAATATGTAATTGGTGAAACCGATCGACAGTTTGTTATTGAACAGTTGCTTGTTTGACACTAAAGTAATATAAAAGATCACTCTTTTTTATTGAAAAAATGATTACGTTTTTTCAATAATGCAGTATAATAGATAAAGCGATAGATGATCGCTACAAGCAAGTATTAGCTCTTTTGCACATAACTGGTAATTACTAAATGTAATGAGGGATGTATATGTTCATTCGATATAAGCAATCTTACAAAAAAATAGCAATGGGTCTTATATCGTACATGCCAAAAGAGAAAGAAATTAAGAAACTACAAGAGACGATTGACAGGTATGAGACAGACGACAGGTATCAATTGTATTTATGGAAAGAAGATGATGACATCATTGGTGTTTTAGGATTATTTGTCGATGAGGACACAACGGCTGAATTATGTCATCTTAGTGTAAATCCATCTTACCGTCAGGAAGGCATCGGACGAAAAATGATCGCTGCCCTACAAGAGATCGTACCAGGCGAACTAAGGGCGAATGAGGATACGATTGAATTTTTTGAGGCCTGTATGCAAGAAATGAGATAAAAAGAGGTGGGTAAGGAAATTATTCTTTCCTTACCCTTTTTCGAAGTTTTTTTTGGTAGTTACGCTCGTCGATGACGTCTTGTCGATCTCTTAACGCGTGCTTATGAATAAGGTAGTCGTTATCTAATTGACTCTTTTGCCCCCATTGATTCCCTCTATCGTTGCATATTTGTATACATTGGTCTCGCAGGGCTTGATCATGAAGAGGGATATTCATGTCAGTGTATGATTGCTCTTTACTAATCTCTTGTTTTCTTTTTTGTAATTCTTCTATGAAAGCATGATAATCGATACCTAATGAATGAATGGCTTTTTTCTCCTGTTCTAATAACATAAGGGCTCGGTTGATCATGCGATTTGCTCCTCGATAATTGCGACGACGTTGGTGGTAAAGAGCAACAGCAACTTGGATGAGCCCAACCCAGTAGTCGTTTTTCTGTCCTTCTTCTTTCCAATGCTCTTCTAATACTTCATGACATTCAAAAAAATCACGTGCTCCGTGGAAGTAAACGAGATAATCAATATAAGCTTTTGGATACAAGGTTTAACCCCTTTCTAACGTGAATTCGTTATAAAAAGTGTAACATAATTTTCTAGCTAACGTATGCAGATTACAACGTCGCAGAAAAGAAAATTGTGTTATAATCTCATCTAGCTAGAACCAATTTGAATGCAGCAAGGAACATGGTGGTTTTGATGAATCAATATAATGTGAAGCTGGAAGCTTTTGAAGGCCCATTAGATTTGCTCCTTCATTTAATTAACCAAGCAGAAGTTGATATTTATGATATTCCAGTTTCGAAAATAACGGATCAATATTTAGAATATATTCATACGATGCAAGAATTGGAGCTAGACATTGCTAGTGAGTTTTTAGTGATGGCGGCGACTCTTTTAGCGATAAAAAGTAAGATGCTTCTACCAAAGCAGGAAGAAGAACTGTTAGAAGACGATATGTACCTAGAGGAAGATGAAGACCCTCGTCAAGAATTAATGGATCGTCTGATTGAGTACCGAAAATATAAAGAGGCAGCAAAAGACCTTGAGGAGCGTGAGAAAGAGCGTGCACTCGTTCACACGAAGCCCCCAAGTGATCTTAGTCCATACACAGAAGATGCCCCTATTGCACAGCCAAGCTCAGATGTATCCATTTATCAAATGCTAGAGGCGTATCAAAAGCTCATGAACCGAAATAAAATACGGAAGCCCAAGCTGACTACTGTAAAAGCAGAGGAAATATCACTGGAAGCAAGAATGGATGAAATCATCGATGAATTAGGGAGGCACCACGGAAAAAAGAATTTTTATGAGTTATTTCCGTATCAAGATCGTCCTCATATCGTCGTAACGTTTTTAGCACTTTTAGAGTTAATGAAATCAAATTTGATTTTTTGCGAACAAGTAGGAAATTTTACTGACATCATGGTTTATCAGAGTGAGGGGGTTTTTGTTCGTTGACATTAGAAGAAATGAAATCAATTATTGAAGGGTTGTTATACGTGACGGGTGACGAAGGTATTGATTGTAAGCAACTATCTGATGTTCTTGAGGTCAAGGTAGATACCGTAAAGGAAGTCATTGACGATTTGATGGCGACATACCAGGACGACAATCGTGGGATTCAAATTATTGAGGTTGGCGGTTCTTTTCAGTTTACAACAAAGCCTGAGCATGCTCACTATTTTAAGCGACTTGCACATACGCCCAGCCATTCATCTTTATCCCAGGCTGCACTAGAAACGTTGGCTATCATTGCCTACAAACAGCCGATTACACGGGTGGAAATTGAAGAGGTCAGAGGTGTGAAAACGGAAAAGCCCTTACAGACATTATTGGCAAAAACGTTAATCAAAGAAGTCGGACGGGCAGAAGGGACTGGACGAGCTATTTTATATGGCACGACTAAAGACTTCTTAGATTATTTTGGTTTAAAATCAATCAAGGAGTTGCCTCCATTACCAGAAGCACTTGATGATGGAACGATAGAAGATGAAGCAGACCTCTTTTTTGAAAAGTTTGAAGAAAACATGAGTTCATCATCATGAAGCCACTGAAAAAATAAAAGCCACCCTTTTTCACTGCCTCTATTTAAGTATCAATGGGTATGCACGTTGCGCGCCTGCTTTGAGAACCCCACTCATAGTGGGCCTTTAAAAATTGGCAACCGCTCCGCATATTGAATAAGGGAAATAGTAAAAACTAATATTTTCCACTTCTCGCCATCATAGATGAGCTTTTTTAATTTGTCTAACTAAAAATGAATTGAATTTGTTATAATGAAAGAGGTTACATACGTAGTTGATTATCATAGGGGGGCTTGCCTGTGTTTATTAAACAGATTTATGGGGAAGAGCTTGAAAAAGCAAAACCAAATACATCGGAGGATTTTTTTAATCGTTCAACGGTAGTCTATACAGACAAAGGGGAAGATAGAGAATTTCATGTCCTTTATGTGAGATATTTTGACGAGGTTTTCTCAACGTTTACACCGTTTGAATCAAACCCGATATTTACAGTAGGGAGTAGAAATATAACCTTTAAAGATATCGTTGCCTTAGTCTATTTATTAGAAAATCCAGGATTTAAGAAAAATAAGCGCGTCTATTGTAACGATCAAGCACAGTTTGAACAGTACTTTAAGAACCTCAATGTAGATCAATTGCAAGAAATTATACAACGTGTTGAGCAGAATGGATTTGAATTGACGAATCAATAACGTTTTTCTAATGCATGCACCAAGAAATTTTATGTATAATAAGAATATTCATGAAATTATAATAGGGAGAATGGAGGTGACGAGGCATGGGAAATACACTGGTGGAAAGTCAACTTATTGAAGCTCGAAAGACGTTGTTAGAGATTTGTGAAAAGCTTAGTGACTATTTAGATGAAATGACACTGACCGAGATGTTAAGGGAAGAGCACTTAGGGGAGAAAGAATATTATCAGTCCATTCTTTCATCGTTACGAAGAGTACTAGTATTTTGTGAGGAAGGTCAAGATGCTTGTAGTGTTATCCTAAATGGGAAAACGTTTAGAAAAGTGGCTGCTGAAAAAACATTGTATTGGATCTATCATCATTGCATTGAGGAATTCTTTAATCCGAGAATTGACAATTGGTATGAGGATAGTCGCTCTGCCTATACAGGGAAAAATTCCATTAAATTTTCAAAGCCAGTACCAGCATCAGTGAAGGAATTAATGCGGTCCATTGAAGGTGCATTTCAAATGATTCGAGAAGAACTTGAATATTATGAAACTGATTATAAGACGAGAATGGTACAATCAAAATAAAGTAGAAAGGGAGAACCTGTATGGTTCTCCTTATTTGGTTTGCCCAGCACGGGCGAACTCTAACGGGTGAAAGTCCCGAGTACGACCTTGTAGCGGTAAGTACATAGCCAAAAGCAAGGGTGTCCACGGTGACGTGGAATCTGAAGGAAGCTCGAGGCAAACCTCCGGTCTGACGAACAGAAATCATATAGGAGGCAACGTATGAGGATAAGACTGCCAAAGAAGTTAAAGTCCGATAGCTACTACAATCATACGGTGTAAATATGGCAGATAGATGGAGAGAAAGAGTTCGCACCTTAACTGGGGAGGTCTCACTGGTCTGCATCAAAATCTTGTAGTGATACAAGACTGGATAGTGAGAAGTCAGCAGAAGCCGTAGTAGTGAAGACAGCTAACGAAAGTTAGAAGGAGCGAAGGGCTGAACAATTTCATCGTTAGAGAAATCTTGATTGGAAGGGGAAATAGACCACTGGCATGAAGCGGAAAAGTGGATACCTACTTCACGAGACAGAAAGGAAATAACAAAGCATGTATGAAGAAAAACTACTCGACAGAATACTGGACAGAGATAATCTTAACGAAGCATTCAAACAGGTGAAAAAGAACAAGGGTTCAGCTGGTGTGGATGGAATGACCGTAGAAGAACTGGGGGCATACATGGCGTTAAATAAAGAAGAAATCATTTCTCAAATTCGCCAAAGAAAATATCAACCCGACCCCGTATTAAGAGTGGAAATCCCTAAACCAAATGGTGGAATAAGACTCTTAGGCATACCGACGGTCAAAGATAGGGTTATTCAACAAGCGATAGCGCAAGTGCTTACACCTATATTTGATAAGCAATTTAGCGAATATAGCTATGGGTTCAGACCCAATCGGTATGCGGAAATGGCTATCTTACAAACCCTAGAATTTCTAAACGAGGGTCATGATTGGATTGTGGATATTGACCTAGAACGTTTCTTTGACACAGTGAATCACGACAGACTGCTGAATCTTGTATCAAGAACAGTCGATGATGGGGATGTCATTTCCCTCATTCGCAAATTCTTAGTAAGTGGTGTGCAAATTGATGAAGAATACAAGGAAACAGTCATAGGAACTCCGCAAGGAGGAAACCTATCTCCACTACTCAGTAACATCATGCTTAACGAATTGGATATGGAACTTGAAAATCGCAGACTTCGATTCGTAAGATATGCCGACGACAGTATTATTATGGTCAAAAGCGAGATGGCAGCGAAACGAGTGATGAGATCAGTGACAAAGTTCATAGAAGAAAAGCTAGGGTTGATAGTCAATACCACAAAAACGAAAGTGACAAGACCGAATGACCCTACAATGAAGTTTCTAGGTTTCGGCTTCTTTAAAGATTATCAAACAGATTTATACAAAGCAAAACCGCACCAAAAATCGGTAGAAAACCTTAAGTATAAACTGAAACAGTTAACTAGGAAGAACTGGAGTGTTGATACGAAGTATCAGGTTGAACGAATCAATCAAGTAATACGAGGTTGGATTAACTACTTCAAAATTGGCTATATGAAAAAGCTGTTAGGTAAAATAGAATCCCATACAAGAGTATGGTTGAGAGCGTGTATTTGGAAGAAATGGAAAACAGCTAAGAACCGCAGAAAGAACTTAATCAAATTGGGAATGGACAAATACAATGCTTATAAATATAGCTATACAAGTAAAGGTGCTGTCCGCATTGCCTACTCGTGGATACTCACTACGACAATTACGAATAAGAGACTAGCCCAGTTCGGACTAATCTCTTGTGTTCAACACTACAACAAAGTACATGCTTAGTATGAAATTGAACCGCCGTATACGGATCCGTACGTACGGTGGTGGTGTGCTGTGAAAGGCACATCGGAGATGAGGGAAGGCCCCTTGATGGGGATTGAATCAGG
>NZ_JAHPIV010000013.1 GCF_019039105.1 Desertibacillus haloalkaliphilus
AACAATCCTTAACTTAAATTCATCATCATATTTAGCCATAAAAAACACCCCCAAAAGTTTGGTCTAACTTTTGGGGGGCGGCTCACAATACTAATTCGACTAAGGTTCTTCACCTTCCTATTCTGAATGTATATCAATGAATTGAGTCAACTTAAGCTTGATGATTTAGTAACAATTTGAGAGTTATCATTCTCTAATTGGTTTAGGCCAAGACGATGCAAATGCTTACGAATCCCGCTTCGTTCCCATGTTTTAAAGATTGGAACATCAAGTGTGTGCTCGGGATAGAATATACCAATGGATGTAAGCTCTTCAAACGTTAGTCCTCGCTGTACATACTTAGATATTCCTTCATCACGCTGATCAATAATCCCCAGAAATCGCTCCATTTCTTCCTGAAATTCTTGCTTTGTAAAAATCCCTTTTTGATGACCTGTAATATACGTATTTGCATCAAGATCTAACAGACGTTTACCTGAACGAATAAAATCATCAATACTACCATCAGTACCGTTATACCATGGTCCAAATGACGACATATCGTAATCACTAACATAAACAACTCCTAGTTCGGGAAAATAGGGGGAAGCGAGTCCACTCGTATGACCCGGCGTATGAAGCATCAAAACCTTAACACCATCAAACTCATACTCAACCTCATACTCATACGTCTGTGAAAGACCTCGTAGGCTATTTACCCACTGTTGCGGGATCGCTTCTTTCCATTTTTCTACACCAGATTCCCCAGCTTCTTGGTAAATACCATTGGCTCTTGCAATCGCATCAACCGATTGCGACATATGATACTCAAGTGGATTGATCCACTTTTGTGCATTAGGGAACAAATAATTATATTGCGTATGATCAGGATGGTAATGAGTATTAATAATGAACTCAATCCCTAATTCCTGATTAAGTTTCGTTAGAGATTTTTCGTCAGCTCCACAATCAATTAACACTTTCTCCGAGCCATTAATATACACGTTCCTTGAATAAGGAACTTTACTATTATTTCGACCTTCGATAATTATCAGAGGACCGATACGATTCATTATTTATCACCTCAAGCCATGGATTAAACCCCTCAACAGAGTGAACGCTCATTCATTATACCATACCGATCTGAACTTTTGTATTTTTCCGACCATTTTTGAACCTCTTATATTTTCCCGCTAGGCTTTCTGGCAAAAGATCGTTTGTCGCCCTTCATGTTCACTCTCTTCGTAATAGAGAATTTTCCAATTGTTGAATACTTGAAGTAATTCATTTGAACCGAGCTTGTATTGAGCAGGAATATGTCTAGGATGTTGCTCTAGGGTAGAATAAAACGTCTCCATAAAGAAATAACCATTATCTTTTATGATCGACTTAACAATTGGAAATAAGCTCCGATCTAGATAATAACTAATAACGACTAGGTCACATGAGGCTGACTTTAGCTTCATGTTTCTCACATCAGTTAGATCACAAACGATAGGTTCAATGTGAAAATCACCTTCGTTTATCTGCTGTTTTAGGTAGTTAATCGCTACTTCAGAAATATCATACGCCTTAACATGATACTTTCGTTCAGCAAGCAATAAACTATTTGCTCCAAGTCCACAGGCTAGGTCAATGGCTTGACCTCCAGTTAGATAATTAGACAACTGTTCTAACCGGGGGTTCGGTTTTTGATCTTTTCCACTTGTCAAATGTTGTTTATATTTTTGATTCCATTTGCTTTTTGAATCCATTTCATTGCCCTCCTTTATTCACAACCCCATCATACATCATACCAAACTTTTATATTATTTAAAGAAAAGAGCCACTCCCTTGCTTAATAACTAGGAGTGGCTATCATATATATAAACTTTAGTTTTTATATTTTTCGTTCAATGCTTTTTGACCAGCTTCTAACGTTTCAATAATACGATCGACATCATAGACACTACCTCTCCATGTCCCGCCACTAACGGCTTGCAACGCAGCCCAAAGTCTTGTATCGTCTGGTAAATCTGGGTCTGGCTTTAAATCCGGATGACGAGGCCTGTTGGCTAATATTTTTTCTCCGTCCTCAGGGCTAAGCCTTTCATCCCCCACACCAACAAAGTTAATACTTCCTTTTAACTGGTTGCGGTCGACGTTAATTTCAACAATATCCCCATCGCGAAGTTTGCCTATCGGCCCATCAGCAAGAGCTTCAGGTCCAATATGTCCAATACATGCCCCTGTTGAAACACCAGAAAATCTTGCATCCGTAATTAACGATACATATTTCCCATAAGACAGGTGCTTCAGTGCTGACGTTAACTGATAAGTTTCTTCCATTCCTGTGCCTGATGGCCCACGACCGATGACAGCCATGATATCGCCTTTTTCAATCCCTCCTGTTTTAATCGCTTGTATTGCAGCTTTTTCAGCTGTAAAGACTTTGACCTTGCCGGTATGACGATAGACGCCATCCTCATCGACAACCGAAGGATCAATTGCTGTCGATTTAATCACTGAACCTTCAGGTGCGATATTTCCTGTTGGAAATGTAACCGTTGATGTCAAACCACGACGTTTGGCTGTCTCTGGACTCATGATCACATCTTCTGGGTCGACACCATCAGCTTCTTGTAAGCGCTGTTTAATTTTCTTGCGGCGTTCAGATGTTTCCCACCAATCTAACACCGTTCCTAACGTTTCTCCTGTCACTGTCAATGCGTTCTCTTTTAACACACCTAATTCACGCAGATGAAGCATAACTTCTGGTACACCACCGGCTAAAAACGCGCGTACGGTAGGATGATACGTCGGCCCATTTGGTAACACACTAACAATTCTAGGAATGTCACGATTGATACGGCTCCAATCTTCCACAGTTGGTATCCTTCGCCCTGCTGCATGAGCAATGGCCGGAATATGCAATAGTAGATTTGTTGAACCACCAAATGCAGCATGGAGAACCATGGCATTATGAATGGCATCATCTGTAACGATGTCTTTTGTCGTAATTCCGAGTTTTTCCATCTTAATCGCAGCTCGAGCAGATTGGCGGGCCATCTCTTCCCAAATATCTGACCCAGATGGTGCAAGAGCAGCATGTGGTACCGTTAACCCTAATGCTTCAGCAATGACTTGAGACGTAGCCGCAGTACCTAGGAATTGACACCCTCCACCAGGTGTCCCACAGGCACGACAACCGAGGTCAGAGGCTTCTTGAAGGGTTAGTTCGTTATTGGCATATCTAGCCCCTATCGTTTGAACGGCACCTGCATCTTCCCCTTCCGTTGGCGGTAGGGTCACGCCTCCTGGGACGATAATTGTCGGTAAATCATGCATTGCAGTGAGCGCAAGCATCGTCGCAGGTAACCCTTTATCACAAGTGGCCACACCGATAACAGCTTTTCTTGTCGGTAGTGAACGAATTAAGCGACGGTAAACGATCGCTGCATCGTTACGATAAGGAAAAGAATCAAACATTCCTGTAGTACCTTGGGATCTACCATCACATGGATCACTGACAAAGCCTGCAAACGGCACACCGCCCTTGTCTTTTATTTCTTCTGCAGCCGCTTTCATAAGTAACCCGACTTCCCAATGGCCAGTATGGTATCCTAATGCAATTGGCTTGCCATCCTCACCGCGTATCCCCCCTTGGGTACTAAGAATTAAAAATTGTTTCCCATTTAATTCAGACGGGTTCCAGCCCATCCCAACATTTTGAGTCATTCCGAATAGTTCCCCACTCGGGGCATGTAGCAACATATCTTCCGTTAGTGGAAGTGATCCCTCGGGTCCTGAAGCATGCGTTTGGATGTTATAAAAATCTTTTTGTTGATGGCCCATAATTGTATCTAAATGTTTATTCATATCGAAAGCTCCTTTTCTATCTATATCCTATTTTCAAAAGAGTTTATTAGATTAAAATAATATCTCCTTTAAGTTTACCATATCTATCTGAGAAAGAAAGCGATAACAATTGTGAACTTAGAGATCACCATCCATTTTATTGATTGCATGCCTATTTAGCCTTTCGTTCTTAAACCTATCAGCACTTTTATCGGTACCAAATTGCATACATTTCTTTTAATGTTTACTTGATAAAATAGTACGCTATGTCCGCTATCACTTTAGAGGAAAAATGATAAAAGTCTGTCCAAATCGCTTCGGACAGACTATCGAGCTATCACCCATGTTGTTAGTGTTGCAATGCAGCATTTGCAGTGCTTAGGTCGACTTGTAGTTGCTTGGCGGTATCATGGGGGTTGTAATATCCTTGTTCAATCATATAATTTGAAATTTTTCTATGGAAATCAATTTCATCTTCTAAATGTTTAATGAGAGTTTGCCGTACTTCTGGTGTTGCAGCTTCTGTTATCGCAAGGGCGTAGTTTTTTATAGCAGACTTAGCGGCCATCAACATGTCAGTAGCAATAACTTGATCGGTTAATGGGGCCATCCCCGTTACTTTTTCAATTAGTTGGTTCATGGTTTCGGTTCCTCCTCTAGTTTAAATGCTTTTTCAGCTCCTCAACTTGTTGAGTTGCCATCGTGACATCTTGTTGCATCAGTTCTTTTAGATTTTCATCCGAAACAAGCCCTTGCATCACTGATGCTTTCGTTAGGCATAAACTTTTAAAAGTTAGTAACTCATGTAACTCTAACGTTTCATGAACACCTAATTTTTCTCGCATCATTTTCATTCACCCCATTCATTTAGATTCCATCCCTTTTCTATTCATTTAATGCTACAGCTGCGTACCCAATATCTTTATTAATTTGTTCTAATACATTATAGGCATCATAAATGCCTTGTTCTTGTAAAAAACCATAGATTTGCTCGTGCTGATAAATGGCCGTTCGTAATTCTTTCGCTAAAAAAGAATGTACTTCAGATGATGTTGATTCGGTAATCGCTGTAGCGATGTCTTTAATCGCTGCTTTTGCTTCGAATAACATATCTGTTGCGATAACATGATCTGTTGCATTTAAATGGTTTATCGTCATTCTATAGGGTCCTCCTCGGTTATTGATCCATCTTAGTAACAGTGCTTTTTAATATGGATTGCATTTCGGTTACGGTAGCTGTGCCTTGTTTGACACTTTGTTCAACTAATGATTTTAATTGCTGATTCTCCACTTGATTCAGCCGCGATTTTGCTTCTGATAAACAAGCGGCTTTAAAATTAATTAACTCACGCAAATCTGTGATTTCATGTATACCAAATTGGTTTGCTTCCATCACTTAAACCTCCTTTTTTCATCGAAAGTTAGTTTTTGTCTGTGGAAAGTAACCTATACAGCACTTAAAATGGAAAACAGGTGTGTTCATGTTAGAACACACCTGTTTGTGAACATTTATTTTCTTTTTTGATTATTCTTTTGTTGCTTCTTAATCAGTACGTCACGCTCACCGCCGTCTGCTAACTCTTCAGCAAACTCCTGGCTAACTTCGTTTTCACTAACGGCAAGGTCAACTGTTTTCGCTCTATTTTTTCGATGTGGCATCATTATCCCTCCTTACTCGTTATTATTTGACGTTAAGGTACCAATTATCAAATTTTAGTTAAAGTTACGGATTATTAATGTACACGGATCCTTCAGTTCACCCTAGAAAACCACTCTTTCAGCAACGAATACGTTTCTTGATTACTTAGAATGCCATCATGAGTAGCAGATGCTACAATCTTTGTGTCCGCTCTCGTCTGCCTAAATAAAGGCTCAAATTCCTGTCCATTAAATTCTTCATCGTCCTCACCAACAATCACAAGTGTAGGATCTTTAATTGCCCGTAGTGCTTTTTTATAATTGTTTGGATACCTAGATATAAACAATCGGAAGCTTATTTCTGGTGTCTCTGTTCCATGTCGATCCTCTTCAGGTTTATGACTTGTATAGACAATCCAATGATTAAAAGTACGAATCCGAATACTATTTAATAAAAATAAGGTCACAAGCCTAGAAATATAGGCCTCCCCGTTACTATTTTCATTCGATTTACGAATCGTCGGTGCACTGGGGTGAATAAATGGTGCTAGAAGTAACAGTGCATCAAAAGCGCGTTTATACTTACTGGATGCAAACCGTAAAGCTGTACCTCCTCCTGCTGAATGGCCGGCAATTATGATTGCAGCATTATAATGTTTTTCCCTAATAACTGTAATTAAGTCAAATAAATCATCCTCATGCTGACCGATGTAATTAATATCCCCACGTATGCGTGGTTGCTCGCCATGACCACGTAAATCCGGTGTATATACATGTGCGAGGTTTTCTTTTGAAACAAACGTTGCTAAAGGCAGTAAATATTTGCTATCCTCTGAAATACCGTGGAGTAGTATCATTACTTTATTCGATTGTGCTGGGTAATACCGAAAGAAAAGCTCCTCTCCATCTCTCGCTTGGTAAGATTCAGTTGGTAAATACTTCACACTCAGTCTCCCCTCTTATCTGTAAATGATCTATCTTATATTTTGATCTAATTTGTCAGAAAAATCAAAATAACTATCATCTCCTTGCTACTTTAGCCTTATTCGGTTTCACTGTTTATTCCACTTAGTGTTGGAAACAATAGGTTGAAAGGGGCAATAACCCTAGTATAGATTACGCTTTAAGGAGAGATCGCTCTATGTGTTCTGACCATTATCGAAAAGAAAAGGATACGCTCGGTGAAGTATTGGTACCGTCAGAAGCTTATTATGGATCACAAACTCAACGAGCTGTCTTAAATTTTCAAATCAGTGGAAAGCACTTGCCACGATCATTTATCCGCGCTCAAGGACTGATTAAAGCAGCGGCCGCCATAACGAACATGGAAGTTGGAAAGCTCCCGCCTGACGTAGGTCAAGCGATTGTCGATGCCTCTAATGAAGTTACAGAAGGCAAATGGGACCAACATTTTGTGATAGATGTCTATCAAGCCGGTGCTGGCACCTCACAGAATATGAACGCAAACGAGGTTATTGCTAATCGTGCAACGGAATTGTTGGCTGGTTCATTAGGTTCATCTTTTCGTGTTCATCCAAATGACCACGTCAATATGGCACAGTCAACAAATGATACGTTTCCTTCCGCATTACACATTGCAGCTGCTGAACAAATAGTTCATCAACTTCTACCAGCCATCCAAACCTTAGAGCAAGCGCTCGAAACGAAGGCAACTGAATTTATGTCGATTCTTAAATCAGGACGAACGCACCTACACGATGCTGTTCCGATGAGATTGGGTCAAGAGTTTTCTGGGTATGCAGGGACGATTCAATCTATGTACAGAGCACTTGAGAAATCTCTTGATTCCTTATATGAACTTGGTTTAGGTGGCAATGCGATCGGTACACCGATTAACACCCACCCAGACTATCCACAAAAAGTTATTACCGAAATTTGTAGACGTACGAACATGCCTTTTCGCGCCCCAACAAACATTTTTAGTTTTATGCAAAACCGAAACGCCGCTTTTCGGACAATGAGTATACTCAAAGAGCTGGCCGTTCATTTAATTAAAATGACAAGTGACCTTCGCTTACTAAGCTCAGGACCAAGAACAGGACTTTCAGAAATCACGCTCCCGCCTGTACAACCTGGTTCAACAATTATGCCTGGGAAAGTCAATCCAGCAATCCTTGAAATGATCCATATGGTAAGTTGTCAAGTCATTGGCTATGAGACGGCAATTGCAACAGCAGGTATGGCAGGTCAATTGGAAATAAATGTGATGATGCCTGTGATTGCGCATACCTTGCTTGAATCGATTGAATTATTGACAAATGCGCTTCCTGTCCTTGTCAGTAAATGTATCAACGGCATCCAAGCAAATGAAGAAGTATGTAAAACATGGATGGAATCAAGCTTATCGTTAGTGACCGGGTTAAGCCCTTCAATGGGATATGATCTTGCCGCACAAATTGGGATGCAAGCCGATTTAGAAAATAAAACATTAACACAAGTGTTAGAGGAATTAGGATTAATGAATGAAAACGTAAAAAAGGAGATCGACCCAAATCGTATGCTTTAAATCAGGGATGTGGCGATTCAAGAGGCAAGAAGTATGGGATATATACTTGATCAGCGTTGTTTGTATAAGGGTTTAAGGATAAAAACAGAAGGGGCTGTTTTATGCCTCCTTCATGCTTTTTATCGTTTTACGTTCAAATGCATACACGAGCTGTTAAATTTGAATGGCCTAACTTCCTCATCATAGCTTTTACTTCTCATATAAAAAAGCCGAATAAGTGAGCGCCTACCCCTCATTCGACCAGTACTAGGTGATATCTAAATCATTCGTTTTTTGTTTCTCAATCACACTAAACTTTCCACTCGGTTCAAGAAAGGCCTTGTCAACTTCTGAAGCGGATTGAAAGCCTTTTGCACGCAGTTCTTCATTTAACTCACTCTTTGTCATTCTCGCTCGACGTAATCCGCTCATAATAATTGATCCGTTCTCAATTACCTTCGTCGTTCTTCCCATAATGATACGCTCAAGAAGCGTACTTTTCAGTGTGATCCAGCTAATGATAAATTGAAGAAGCACCAATGCAAAAATCGCTATAACAGATATCCATGGATCTAACGCAGGGTCTGACAATGGTTTGGCAATCAACGCACCAATTGCAATCGCGATAACTAGATCATAATCAGTTAAACGACCAACAGCTTGGCTTCCCATAAACCGAAATGCTGTGAGTCCGACAAAAAACATTCCAATGGCTTTAGCAAAAGCGAGCAAATATTCCACTCAAACGCCCTCCTCCGCATCATTTATATATATGCTCATATAAGTAATGATGTTTTAAGTATAACCATTTCGAGCGTAAACTATTGATTGACGATTTATCGTCGCCTTTTTGTTCACACTTATATGGAGGCGGAGGTGAACAGGCCCCTTCAGTTGGCTATTTTGCTGCCCAAATAAATAACACTGTTAATGCCAGCACGACAACAAGCAAGGGTGCAATCATCAGTAGAAAAAAACTCACCGCATCTCAATCCTTTCATTATTTAATGTCTCCCTTTACATAAGAAGCAGTAAATAAAAATAATCGCATTAAGAGGTATAAAGAAGGTAGCAACAATAAAAGTCCAGCCACAAAGGCAAGAAGCAATGCTCTGGCCATCGCATCATTTGTAAATCCATCATAAATAGATACGTGTGGGTATAATAAAAATGGTAAATGTGATATCCCGTAGCCAAAAAAGGCAAAGGCATATTGGATCATCACACATATAAATGCTAGTCCCAGCTTTTTTCCTTTTTCTAAAAGATAAACTGCGATCAAAAAGAACCCAAGTGATGCTCCGAACACCCAGCCGATATCCATCATTTTCTGAAAGTGGCTCGGATTATGATCTCTTAGGAAGACAAGAACCATTACACTCGCAGCAATCGTCGGTGCTGCCCATGTGAGAGCATAATTACGTAACAAGTGCAAAGCTTGAAGATCACGTGCTTTGGAGGCATAATTACTTAAAAAAGTAGCTGAAATAAATAACACACTTACAATCGCAAGAATAATCACACTCCATGAGTATGGGCTTGTAAGCAATTTGGTTGTTAATAGGCTCACCTCTCCGTGTTCAACAACAATATAGCCTCCTCCAGCGACCGTTAATACAACCGATAAAGAAGCCGGAATGAGTAATCCAGTACTCCCATAGAGAAATGAATAAAACAATCGCTCGTTTGCTCCGTACGTGCCAAACGCGTAATACGAGCCCCGGAAGATTAACAATAAAAGTGTGACGCTCATTGGAACTAATAGAGCTGTTCCAAAATAGAAAGCTGTCTCAGGGAAAAAGGCAACAATTCCGACAAAGAAAAAAACTAAGAAAACATTTGTCACTTCCCAAACCGGTGAGAGATAACGTTGAATTAAATGATCTGCCCGGTGGTTTCGGTTTGTAAGTTTACTAAAAAAGTGAAAAAATCCGGCACCAAAATCAATCGAAGCAACGATGACATAACCGTATAAAAAGATCCAAAGAATTGTTATTCCAATCAATTCATAGCCCACCAATGATCACCTCTACTTAATACCACGGTCTTGTAATTCTTTTTCTACCGGATATTCCTTAAACAATTTACGTAGGACCGCGATACACGAAACTGCTAAAATGATATAAACAGTAGCAAATACCACTAATAACAAATCCACATGAGCAGCGGTTGTCGCACCTGCGGACGTCTTCATCACCCCTACTAAAATCCAAGGCTGTCTCCCAACTTCCGAAAAAATCCAACCGAATTCAATCGCAAGCAGTGACAATGGCCCTCCGATAACAATAGCACGCAGCAAAAGTTGACTGTACACGAGAGCGGGTGCCATTTTTGAAGAAACAATATAAATAAAAGAAACTAAAAGTAAGTAGATACCGATTAGAACCATTAGATCAAATAAATAATGAATCCATAATGGTGGACGTTCGTCTATAGGAAATTCTTCTAAACCAACGACCTCGCCACCAGGATAGCCGTGAGCTAGAATGCTTAACGCATATGGGATTTCTAACCCATAGGCAGCATCATTGTCCTCTGTTAACACACCTCCAAAAATGAGCGGTGCTTCATTTGTCGTTTCAAAGTGCCATTCGGCTGCGGCTAACTTTTGCGGTTGATATTCAGCTAGAAATTTACCAGATAAATCACCAATGATCACCGTTGCAATCGAAAAGATAAATGCAGAAACCATACTGAGATGAAGAGCTTTTTTGTGATAGATATGATGTTTTCCTTTTAAAATCTGAAAAGCAGAAATCATCGCTAACAAAAACGCACCAGTCAAATAACAAGTGATTAACACATGTGCGACTTTTGTTGGCATTGCCGGGGTAAACATCGCTAATATTGGATCAATGTTTGTAATCACACCACCCTCAAGTGAGAACCCTTGTGGTGTATTCATAAAGGCGTTCACTGTTGTAATGAAAAACGCTGAAGCCGTTGAGCCAATAACGATTGGAATAACTAGTAACAAATGACGGATTTTTCGTTTCACTCTATCCCATGTATACAAGTAGATTCCTAGAAAGATTGCCTCTAAGAAAAAGGCAAACGTCTCCATAAATAACGGTAAACCAATGGTATGTCCGGCTATTCTCATAAAGTTCGGCCATAATAAGCTAAGTTGCAAGCCTATAGCTGTTCCTGTTACAACCCCAACAGCCACTGTAATAACAAACCCACGAGCCCACCTTCTTGCTAACAGCAAATAATGAGGGTCCTTTTGCTTGATACCTGTCCATTCTGCTAAGGCAATCATCACTGGCACACCTACACCGATCGTCGCAAAAATAATATGAAAACCTAGTGTAAACGACGTTAACAACCGACTATATATCACAGGATCATAATCTACCATCCCCACCAATCACTCCTCAAGTACTAAGCTAACAAAAAAGTAATAACGAAGCGCACACTCCTCTACTTCATTATTTATATGCTCGTATTTCACTCTCATTAAAGATATTTATACAAGTGCCTATACCAAATACGGTACGTGAAATTTATTATATCTTGTAACGAAGTAAACCTACCGTATAAAATAGGATCTAATGGTACAGTTCATATCTAGCAATGAAGTCAAAAGTAGAGGGGGGACGAAAATGGATATAACAGTTGATGCCAGTGAGTTCTTGAAGCACTTGATCGAAAAACGAGGCAAGCAAGGCATTCGAATCGGTTACAATGAAAAAAGCAAATGAGGACTCTCAAAGTTTAAATTAACTCTGGATGGGTTAAAAGCTGAAGATGAACAATTACAAATAAAAGGGCTACCTATTTTTTATCAAGGGGATGTAGCTCCGCATATTCACCGATTGCAAATTACTTATAAAAATGGAAGATTAGCTATGCACGATCGTAATAACGCTAATTAACAATTAAAATCAAGGTTATGTTCATACATCCGTTAATGACATCCCTATTCTCAGCTAACGTACCTCAAAATAATAACGAGCGGCTATCAATTGATTAGCCACTCGTTATATTCATCTTATTTATCTGTTGTTAACTACAATGAAACAACTTCCACCTTTATTCTTTTGCATCCTTTTTCCAAAAACCTAACATTAATGCAGTAACAACTGCACCAATGATAACTGCTAGCCCATAAAGTAACGGACTTCCATTAACGAACGGGAATACAAATACACCACCATGAGGCGCTGGTAAACCAATTCCAAAGAGCATGGTCAGTGCTCCTGCAACAGCTGATCCGACAATAACAGACGGAATCACTCGGCCTGGATCTGCCGCAGCGAACGGAATTGCACCTTCAGTAATAAATGATGCACCCATAATATAATTCGTTTTCCCTGCATCTTTTTCGGCTTTCGTAAATTTCTTCTTAAAGAATGTTGTCGCAAGGGCAATACCTATCGGTGGTACCATTCCACCTGCCATAACTGCTGCATGTGGCGCATAGTTTCCGGCATCGATCATCGCAATTCCAAATGTAAATGCCGCCTTATTAATGGGACCACCCATATCAACGGCCATCATTCCACCTAAAATTAAACCCAGTAAGAGTAAATTCCCAGTTCCCATTCCACCTAACCATGATTCCATTACGTTATTGATGGCAACGACTGGATCGATGACAATAAATAACATAACGAATCCAGTAATTAATATTCCAAAGAATGGATATAAAAGAACAGGTTTGATCCCTTCAAGTGACTGTGGTAAACGACTAAATAATTTTTTCAATCCAACAACGACATAACCAGCTAAGAAACCAGCTATTAATCCACCTAAAAATCCAGCTTCTCCGGTTGAGGCTAGGAAACCACCAACCATACCAGGCGCTAAACCAGGGCGACTAGCAATACTCATAGCAATGAATCCTGCAAGTACCGGAATCATTAAACCAAAGGCACTTCCACCACCTATCGTACTTAATGCCTCAGCAATTGGATGATAACTTGGATGATCTGGGTCTGCGGCTTCAATTCCGAAGAAAAATGAAAGAGCGATTAAAATACCGCCACCAACTACGAACGGAAGCATGTTTGATACACCGCTCATAATATGTTTATAAAAACCAGATTTTTCTTTCCCTTGACCTTCTTCTTCATTTTTTTGCGTAGACTCAGTTGCTTGATAGACTGGCGCATCTTGACGGCTTGCTTTTTCTAACAATTCTTGTGGTTTATGAATGCCTTGTGCAACTGGTACTTGAATGACATGCTTACCATTAAAGCGGTCCATTTCGACATTTGTGTCCGCAGCTACAATAATCGCTGTCGCATCTTTGATATCATCTGTGGTCAGCGCATTTCCAACCCCACTAGATCCGTTTGTTTCAACCTTCAGGTCAATACCAAGCTCCTTTGCTTTCGCCTTTAGGGAATCTGCCGCCATAAATGTATGGGCAATTCCGGTTGGACATGCCGTAACAGCTAAGATTCTTCCTTTGCTAGATGAAGTTTCCTCTTCTTCTCCGTTCTCTTCGTCTTCTTTTTCATTAATAGCCTCTATCACCTCATCTACTGATGATGCTGTTTCTAACTTTTTACGAAAATCCGTATCCATTAGAAACGATGAAAGTCGTGAGAGTGTTTCAAGGTGAGCATTATTGGCCCCTTCACTTGCAGCAATCATGAAAAAGAGGTGACTCGGTTGTCCATCAAGTGCTTCATAATCAATCCCCTCATTTGAACGACCAAAGACAATTGCAGGTGTTTTAACAGCTACTGTTTTCGCATGTGGAATCGCAATTCCTTCACCAATGCCTGTTGTACTTTGTTCTTCACGTGCTAATATTGCCTCTTTAAATTGCGTTTGATCGGCAAGTTTACCTGCATCCGCTAGTTTTTGAACGAGCTCATCAATGGCTTCTGATTTCGTTGATGCTTGCAAGTGTAGTTCAATCGTCTCTGTTGTAAGTAAATCAGTAATTCTCATCAATCTCTTCCCCCTTTTTTCTAAGATGTCTCTAGTATGTCTACATGTACCTGTGGCAGGAGCTTGTCTACATCGTCCTTCTGACATAAATCAATTAAAAATGCTGTTGCACTCCCAGCAGCAATCCCATACGAAAATGCTTGCAAAACGTCATTAGTTTGCTGATATGATGCTAGAAAACCAGCAACCATTGAATCACCAGCACCAACTGAGTTTTTCAGTACACCTTTCGGAACATTAGCATAAGCTACAACCTCATGATTGAGAAACAGTGCCCCTTCTCCTCCGAGTGATACGATCACATTTTCCGGACCTTGGGCAAGCAATCGCTTCCCATACGTAACGGCTTCATCAACCGTTTTTATTTCTGTTTGAAATAGTTCACCTAGCTCATGCTGATTAGGTTTGACTAAGAATGGCTGATAGGTAATCATTTCTTTTAAGGCGGAACCAGACGTATCAACGACTACTGGCACCCCTTTTTCTCGACAAATCTCAACCAACGATTGATAGTACTCTACGGAAAGTGAAGGAGGTAAACTGCCCGCTAAGACGATAAAATCATCTTTTGTTAACAGCGAGATTTTATCGAGTAATTGATCCTGCTGCTGTTTTGAGACCATGCTCCCCCTACCGTTGATCTCCATTTCTTCTGTGGACTTTACTTTCACATTGACTCTTGTTGGTTGATCAACTTCAATAAAATCCTCGTTGATCTGCTCAGCAGCTAAAAAATCACGGATAAACTGGCCCGTAAATCCACCGACAAAACCGAGAGCTGTACTTTTTTTACCCACATTTTTTAATACGCGAGAAACGTTAATTCCTTTTCCTACAGGGTAAAATGAAGTATGATCCGCACGGTTTAGCGAGCCTTGCTTTAATTCGTCAACCTCAACAAAATAATCAATCGAAGGGTTTAATGTGCAAGTATAAATCATGGTGTCACAACCTTTACTGTCGTTTCTTCTTTAAATTCTGCAATTAATTCTTCATCAGCATCAGTAACAATCACCGCGTCCTTTAGGTCAGCAATTTTTGAAAATGTTACTTCATGAAATTTCGAATGGTCACATAGCATATAACCCACTTGTGATAAATAAAGCGCATTCTTTTTTATCATTGCTTCTTCTGGGTCAGGTGTTGAATATCCGTAATCGAGATGAACCCCATTGACACCGATAAAACATTTATCAAAACGGTATTGATTTAAACCAGCAATTGCACCTTGTCCAATGAGTGCTCTCGTCTTTGGTTTAATCGCTCCACCTAGTAAATAAGTGTCTATGTTTTGTTCCAATAAGGCTTCGATATGTGTTAAACCATTAGTAACAACCTTTACTTCTTTTGCCTCTATAAATGGAATCATTTGAAATGTAGTTGTACCAGCATCTAAAAAGATACAATCTCCATCCCGAATCAATGATGCAGTGTAACGGGCAACCTTTTCTTTTTCTTTTAAATTCTTAGTTGACTTTTCGGAGATACTGAGCTCTACACCTTTTTGTTCTAACAAAGAAGCACCACCGTGAACACGCTTAAGTTTCTTCTCTTTCTCAAGTTGACTTAAATCTCTACGTATCGTCGATTCTGATGATGCGGTTGCTTCTACAAGCTCGTGAATCTTTACGATTTCACTTTCTTGTAAACGTTCTAGAATCTTTCGGTGCCTTTCAGGAGTCAGCATGCTTTCACCTCCTCATTTGTTCTCGTTCTGATGAATCAATCATAACGTAAGCCTTTGCACATTTGTTAGCTGTCTCCTTTAACTATTTATTCCTGCTAACCACTCCCAGAACTCCCAAGGAGGGGCCCATCCTTTTCTACCAAAAAAAAACAGCCCAACACATATGTCAGGCTGTCATTTCCTATCACTTACGATCTTAGTAACTGTTCAATATCCGTCGCGAAATCAATTGGCTCCTCATATGGTTCATAGCGCTTAATCACTTGTCCATGTTCATTAACCAAAAACTTTGTGAAATTCCATTTAATTGCATCGCCAGTGAGCCATTCAGGATTTCTTTCGGAAATCATCATTCTCATAAGCTTCGCACTACTATTTGAATCATCGAACCCTTCGAAACCAGCTTCTCTTTTTAAATATTGAAACAGTGGTGCTTGTTCTTCACCATTGACTGCAATTTTTCCGAAAACCGGAAACTTTACACCGTAGTTCAACTGACAAAAAGCTTGGGCTTCTTGATTTGTCCCCGGTTCTTGCTCACCAAACTGATTGCATGGAAAGCCAAGAATCTCAAAATTGTTGTTGTTAAATTTATCATAAAGCTTTTGTAAATCGTCAAACTGGGGAGTAAATGTACATTTACTTGCTGTATTCACAATTAATAATACTTTACCCTTATATGTAGATAGTGGCATTTTCTCACCTGTCGCCTTTTCAACTTCAATGTCATAAATCGTCATCATTAATCCCTCGCTATTTATAATAATTATTATTTTACATTTCTTATCATATAACAAAAGAATTGTTTTGTAAAAAAGTTTGCTCATCGATTTCAGTTACATTCGCTTCAACTGGAATTAATGATGATCCCTGAGCCAACTCTCTTCACTTTTATTGCCTCAATCAAAAAAAGTTGGAGAATCATTATGATTCTCCAACTTTGGTTACTCGTATTATGGCATGACAACGATATTCGTCGTTACTCTTCTTTCCCGACCATCTGAAGGTCGATTTAACACTTGACCATCATAGTAAAATGCACTCGACCCACCACCGTCAAGGTTATAGGCATCGCGAATATTAAACTCAATTAACTTCTCTTGTGCATCTTCTAACGTAACACCATGACTCCAACCTTCTCTACGTCCGTCTATAACCATAAAGAATAAATCACCATTTTCAAAGTGACCAATCAAGGTTCGTGGCTGCCTTGTATTTGCCCACGAAGCTGGGATCGGTTGTTTCTTACCATCTTTTAACAGCGTTGGGACAAAACTTGCACCATGCTGCACACCCATAGCTTGTATTTCTTCTCTTGATGATACTTGGCCACCGACAAGGTTCCCGTTTTCGTTAAAGCCTATTAAACTATAACTCGTATCATAGAAGGTAACGACCTCACCATCAATGACTGTAATTCCAATTGGGTAAAGTGAGCCATCTTGCGATGTAAAGCCACCAGCATTAATTGCCAAAACGGCCCCTGTTCGCCTTCCTGCTTGACTAGTCGTTTCCCCCTGACTGGCAACTTTATCTTCAGCTAATACCATGCGAATCGCATTCGGGTTGTGCAAACGAACTTTTGCCATAAAACCTCGGTAACCAGCTTCCTGAAGCGAATAGACTTTAACAATTGAATTTTCACCATAGGTTTGATCAATCGGATCACCTAACATCGTCGCTAAGAGCCGTTCAATTAAATCTGCTGAATTTTGCTGATAAGTCACACTAGCTTCTACCAAGGAATCTAATTTTTCTCGCTGAGCGATATACTCTTGTAATTCCTCATGAGCATTCGTTTGAATATACTCTAGTAGTTGGTTGGCTGCAAGACTTGCATGATGAGTTTCACTCAAGAGCTCTCGCTGGTTAAACAAGCCTTGTTTTACATCTTGATTATATTCAATCATTCGTTCTTGTTCTTGATTGACAGCAGCGATATCTACACTTGCAAATGGATACCCGAGTGTGACAGCTAGAACGAGACCGATAAACGGAGCGATTAGAAAAACAAAGAAAAGCTGTAATTTAATGAGCACGGGTCGCTTCCTCCAATTTTACTAATTGGCTTTGTAAATCGTTTAAGCGATCATCTAACTCTACGATTCTCTCTTGTAAAGCAAGTCTTGTTTCGTCACTTCCTGTAATCGTCTCTCCGGTTAACTCTAGGCCTTCGTGAATATAACTTAACTCATCCTTAATGATAGCTAATTCATCTGTTGTTGCTTCTATCTCGAGGGTAAATTGCTCTAACTCTGTAACAATTTCCTCATTTTGATCTAGGACATTGTCAATTTTATCATCAAACTCTGCTCTAACCTCTTCAAGATAAGAATGGATAAAGTAATAACCACCGTAAACAAGCCCTCCCCAAAGGATGACTGATCCCAATCCATAAATGAGCTTTCGTTTTAAGCGTTGTCTTCCATCTAGTTCTCGACTTGTATCAGCCTTCGATCGTTCAGTCTCTGTTGCCTGTTCGTTTTCTCTGTTCATTTTGCATTTCCTTCCCTATCATAGATATTGTCTACACCCATCATAAGTGATGCGACAAAATTCAACAAGAGGTTGACACAAGTTCGTGAACTTGCGTCAACCTCATTCATCTATTTCCAGGTTTATAAATACTTTACCATTTATCGATCAATATTCACTATTTCGGACGCCTCTACATCTCGAAATAAAGGTGATAATGAAATTTACACCCTTCATTAAAAGTCGCCTGACAATACGGACATACCGATTCAAAATTCAAATAGTCAGCAATTGTTAACTCTTGTTGGCAATTACCACAAAGAATTGCTTTCTGCTGATGCTCATGCTTTCCCCATAGAATTGGAGTGTGATCCGTTAACTCTTGATGGCATCGATGACAAGAGTAATAGGTTTGACAGCATCTGACCTTAATCGCAATGATATCTCGTTTACTCGAATAGTGCTTACAGCGTGTCTTTGCATCAACACCGACACCTTGGACATGTTTATTACACATGTTCATCCCCCTTTTACAACTTGCCATACACCTTTTAAGGTAATCAAACTTGTTCTGATAATAAGTCGATGCCTTCGTTGAAGTCCACATTTACGACCGTCTTTTGATGATCTTTCAACCTTTCTTTTAACACATTTAATTATTTAATTAGATGTCCATATGTTACTTGATTTTTTTCATTACCTGGGCTGTCCTGAAAAATCACATGTCCACGAGTGCATGTCTAACATCATAATCTTCTAAGGGAAGCCCGGTACCTTGACCAAGCGCTAGCTTAGCAAGCTCAGCACCTAAGAACGGTCCAGATGTTAGTCCTGATGCCCCTAAGCCATTGGCTGTTAATAGACCATCCATTTGTGGTATTCGACCAATGATCGGTAGAAATCCTGGGGTAAACGGACGAAAACCAACTCTTACTTCAAGTACTGTACTTGTTTCTAATTGCGGGGCAACCATAAGGGCTTTATGAAAAATCTCATGGACTCCCCCCATCGTCACACGGCAATCGAATCCGGCCTCATCTTCATGTGTTGCACCTACGACGATACGTCCATCATCATATGTAAGTAAGTACTGATTGTTTGGTGGCATAACAACGGGCCACTGACTTGTATCTATGTCTGGAAGTCGCAGGTGAACAATTTGCGCCTTTTGCGGTGATACATCAAAACCGATGCCTAACGGTTTGAAAAGCTCACTCGCCCAAGCGCCTGCTGTTACGATGACCTCACTTGCTGTCAAATGCTTGCCATCGACTTCAATACCAGTCACTTTTGATTGTGTAGACGTTAGACGAGCCTCTCCCTGCAAGAATGTCGCGCCATGTTTTTTCGCAGCGCTCACTAATGCATTTCGTAATGCTCTGCCATTGACACGAGCTCCGCCACTAATATGAATCGACTGATACTCTTCTGCTAATGCAGGAACTAATGCCCTCGTTTCGGCTGCAGACAACCGAGTAATCTCACCAATTTCAGGAGCATCCTCTCGGCGCTGATACGCTCGTTTCTCCATCTGGTCTAACTTTTTTTCATCCGTATGTAAGCTAATGGCTCCGACACGCTCATATCCCGTTTCTGTTTGGCCATCAGCATGTAATTGTTCATGTAGTGATGTATAATAACGAGCACCAGCCTTTACTAATCGGTACCACGCTTTGTTGCGCCGCTGCGAAAGCCACGGACAAACAATCCCGGCCGCTGCATCAGTCGCTTGTCCTAGGTCATTACGATCAACGACAACCACACTTGCCCCTGCTTTTGCAAGATGATAAGCAGTAGAGGCCCCAAGGATCCCTGCGCCAATAACAATATACTCTTTCATCCTAACACCTTTTTCCTATTCTGTTTATGATTACTATTTTACAAGACATTCAATGTAGAATGCAATCTCTATATGGGAAACAAGTAAGTCAATTACTAGTGACTTACTCGTTTACCTATAGAGTTTACGTATATTTTCGCTTAACGGCTAAAGCTATACATTTGCGGATGCGTTTTGATCACTTAAGTCAGGATCAACATTTGTATTCGCATTCACGCCATTATTGGTCATAATAAAGTCCCCAGTATTTCCAGCACCAGAACCACTAAAAGATTTTGTAGCTGCTTTTGGTGATATATTTAATGAGTCACCAAAATTCACGACACCGCTGTTGCTATTTATTTTAAACGGTCCACCTACAATTGAAGGCATAGTAACACCCTTTATCGGTAAATTTTATCTACGTTTTAGGTTATGCGAAAAAGAAAATAGTGTTCATATACTTAACCTTACACGTCCTGTCTCTGCCCATCGAGAAGCTGACGAATATGTTTAACTCTTACATCTGCGTCAATCCCCCGATTTGAACCAATTTGTGTAATTCCAGATGCGGCTACACTTGTAATCTTTATTGAGTTGACTTTTATAAAGGCTGATTCATTTCTTCTCTGGACATTTACTGGCTCACTAACTGGTAAATGCGGCAATTCCATTGTGAAAATTGGAAAAAGGTCAAAGTTTCCCTCATCACCATAAAAGTATTCAAATTCACGTTGGACAGCTAGAGCTCGAGACCGTGGAACCAAATGATCCGCATCACCGACTTGAAAAACCGAACTAATCGAAACATCTGTAATTTTTATATCATTCACTTTCGAGATTCGCTTTAGCATTATCATTCACCCTTACCGTTGTGGAGCTAGTGGAACAAATGGACCAATAAACAAAGACTCTGGTGGTGTATCAAACGCCGAAGACAACGATACATAGTCCGTATCCCCAACTAAAAAAACCGCCGAACTCGACACCCCGATAATGTTGATATTGTCAACCGAAATGTCACGATTTACGACTGTAAAATTCATAGATGATTGCTCTCCCTTCGTGGTAAATGTGTAATAAATGATTCAAACGTTCGTTGGATATCCTCTTTAACTTTTGATTTCGTCATGTGCTCAATATCTTTTAGCTGTGCGTCTGATTGCTGATTAGGAGGAACTTGATTTAAGTAATATTGGATACGATGATCAATTTGTTTTTTAACGTCATCAATGATAAATTGACGATAGGACGGCTCAAGTGGATAGTTGTACTGAGCCTCTAACGTTTCTAATATGGGATAACAGTCATGATCTAAATAGTGATAGATATCCTTTCGAACATTCTCAAATAAATCAGAGTTTCCGCGAGCGAAAGGGGTCTGCAATTGATGTTGATTTACAGAAAAATCATCAATTGCCTCTTCACCCTGGTTTGGGTTCAAACCGATGTTTAACGTCCCATCCAACCGCTCCACTTTGAGTTGATCAAATTTATACTCAACATTTGTCGGTTGTTGATTCTGCCTTAAGTGATGAATTTCACTTTGCAGTTGTTGTACCGTCCGTTCTAAATCAGCAATTCTCTGTTCATACCTTCTCATATCGTTCTCATAATGTTGCCCATACGTATGAGGGGCCCCATAGCAATATTGATACATTCGTTTCTCCCACCTTCCTCTTATCATCGTCATTTTGCCAATTACTAAGTAGGAGGAGCAAGCGGGACGACAGTGACAGGTTCAGCTTCGGGGGCAGGTTCAACGAACCCACCCGTATTATAGAGATTGGAAAGTGCATTGATCCTACCCGCACTTCCTATTTGTAGCACCGATGAGTTGTTGACACTATTAACACGCAAATGATGAATCACAATATTTTGATTAACAAAAAAATTCATTAAGCATCCCTCATCCACCTTAGAGCGTAGCAGTCATATTTTGATCAAATACATCGGAATCGTTCACATTTGTTGCACTACGGTCGCTCCGAACGTTTAAATAGTCCCCAGTATTAAATGATCCTGCCCCAGCAAATGTTTTCGCATCGCTAAAAGGTGCTACACGAAACGCATCACCGACCAAAAAGACGCCACTACTTGAAACATTATTCACTTTTATCGCTCCAACGATTGCTGGCATAGATCAAACACCCTTTTATTTCAAAGTTGTTAGTACAGTATATGAACTTTTTTTCTAGGTGTTCATCATGTATCCGTTATCATAAAAATTTACACTTATCTAATTACTCTTGTTCCCTACATGAAACGTACCCAAAAAAAATAGCTTAAAGAACGCTGAGTTCCTCAGTGTCCTTTAAGCTATCACCATTCGCTCCTCATCCTTCAATATAATGTATTGACCTCATTTTGTTTATTTGTCTCCTCGTAATTGTCTTTTTAAGACTTTACCACTTGCATTTCTAGGTAGGGATGACACAAATTCAACCTCATTAGGCACTTTATATTTGGCTAATCGTTCTAAACAATAGTCTATGATCTGCTCTTCACTTACTGCTTTTCCTTCTTTCATGGCAACTACTGCTTTTGGAACTTCTCCAAGGACTTCATCAGGGACGCCAATAATCGCTGCTTCTAGAATTTCTGGGATCTGATAAAGAACCTCTTCAATTTCCACAGGGTAAATATTTTCTCCTCCTCGAATGATCATATCTTTCTTGCGATCAACAATATAAAGCAAGCCTTCCTCATCAAGGCGGCCTAAATCACCACTGTAGAGCCAACCATCTTTTAATGTTTCCCTTGTAGCTTCCTCGTTTTTTAAATACCCTTTCATCACATGCGGTCCTTTTACAATGATTTCACCGACTTCACCAACTGCTACATCTTTTCCACATTCATCAACGACACGGACTTCGCTCTGTGGTAATGGTTCACCGACAGAACCGACTTTCTCTAAAGCGTGATGGTCTTTTAATGTCGTTGCACCAGGTGAATTTTCCGTTTGTCCATAGAGGTTTTGAACCTTAACATCGGAAAAAACCTCCTTCACACGCTTCACTAACTCAAATGGCATTGGTGCAGCGCCATACGTAAGCAAACGTAAATGAGGTACTGAAACTTGTTGTAAGCGAGGTGAGGTAAGCAGGATGCTATACATCGCAGGCACACCGAAGAAAATCGTTACGTTTTCGCTTTCCATCGTCTTGATCGCGCGCTCTGGTGAGAAGCCTTCTTCAATGACGAGCATGCCACCTGAATAGATAATAGGTACCATAAATACATGACTGGCGGCACAATGAAAAAGAGGAGCAACAATTTGCATCCGATCCTCATTTGTTAATTCCATCGATTCACTCCAGATTTGTGCAATCGAAAGAATATTTTTATTCGTTAACATGACCCCTTTTGGCCTTCCTGTCGTTCCAGACGTATAAAAAATAACAGCCGTGTCATCGTCTTCGGTTTGGTTTTGTCGTACTTTACGATCGGGGCCTGCAACGATATCCTCTAAACGATTAGGTGTATGTGTATCCCCTACTGTCACCGTATCTTGTAGAGATGATATATTGGGTACGAGCTTGTTCACCGTATCTTCAAATTGCTTATCATAAATAAGTGCCTTTGCTTCTGAATGATCAAGAATATAGCTTATTTCTGAACTTGCTAATTTTGTATTTATTGGTAATACTGGAAATCCGCCTATTTGACAAGCATAATAACAAACTAGAAAATAATCTGTATTCGGTAGCAATAGCGCAACAACATCGTCTTTCCCATACCCTCGTTCTTGAAAATATCCAGCGAGTTTCTCTGCTCGTTTATAAAACTCACGATAGGTCGTTTTACGATCATTAAAGACAGAAATCAATTTGTTCGGTTGCTGTTCAACCCTTTTTTTTAATTCATTAGCAATTAACATAGATGAAATACCCCTTTCTATTCACAATATGGTTGTTGGCGCACTCTATGTAAGCGCTTTACATAAACTCCTTAATACATTTGAAACAATTACTACCTCTTATGTTTTAAAACAAATGTATTATTATCATTTGGGTGATTTCTCCGGAGACAAACAAAACGAAGCTTGTAACCGTCAACGTGTACAATGTTCACATTTTGTACCACTTATGAATAAAATAATTGAAAACAATAAGTGTAGGACATAACGATTTCAAAAATATCAACTGAAAGGACGAAACCAATGGCTAAATATAGAACGAAACCTGTTGTAATCGAGGCTGTTAAGCTCACGCGATCGATTACAATTGAGACGGGAGATGGTGTTATAGAAGGTCAACCAGGCGACTATTTGATTACTGATGCCAATGGTGAACAATATCCATGCAAGCCGGATTTATTTAAAAAGACTTATGAGCCAATCAAAGACAGTACACACGTGAAAGCCTTTTTTAAGTCAACATTTAGCAAGTTAAAGAGAAAATCGAAACAATTATTTCAATCAAAAAATGTTTAGCTCTTTCTTAGAATAGGAAAATAAACGATGCAACCTATTTTGTTTTACTAAGAAATCTAGTAAAATATCACTGATTCACGAATAAATCATAACAATAAATGCGAGCTGAAAAGGTGAAGAAGAAATGATGATAAAAGCCGACACAATTGCCAAAATCATTGTTAAAGTTGTTGATGAAACTCAACCTCAAAAAGAAGTTAAAAAATTGTTTGCAAGTAATCGAAACGTGATTTTAAATGAGATAAATGAGGTCTCCCCCCCATTTATATATAACGGTCAGACATGCATAGAAGTAAGGTGTCTACTTACTATTTATCTCAACCATCATTATGAGTGTCATCATATTAATGATTATACGGGAAAGGTATTCCCCGCACTCAAATCCTATTCCCCACATATTGCACGAGTGATCAGTACCCAAGTCCTCGGGTTAGCTGAAGTTTCTAGCCGAAGGGCACGTTATTGAGGCATTGCAGAATTTCTCATATCATCCGTACAAATATGGGAGAAATTCTGCCCTCTTTACTGAATCTATTATTGATATTCCTCAATTTCTAATTAGTCTTTACATTCACGACTAATTTCCCCCACGTTTTTCGCTGGGCTAATAGGTCTAATGCGCTCGGAACCTGATCAAATGCAAACTCGCGGTAAATCAATGGCTTTATCTTTCTATCCTCATATAAATCTAACAACCTATCGTGCTCTTTTCTGACTTCCTCTGGTTTTAGCTTTGCAAAAAGCCCCCAATGTACACCTACAACGGAGTAATTTTTCACTAGCATGTGGTTAGCTGGAGCACTAGGAATGTCTCCACCCGCAAATCCGATCACAAGAATTCTGCCATCAAAGCCAATACATTTACGAGAACGATCAAACACATGGCCTCCCACAGGATCAAAAATCACATCTGCACCTTTACCACCTGTGTGTTCTTTTACAACTTGAACAAAATCTTCTGACGTATAATCAACGACAACATCTGCACCAAGTTCCTTACATATGTTTGTTTTTTCTTGACCTCCAGCTGTTGCAATTACGTATGCACCTGTAGCTTTTCCTAATTGAATCGCTGCTGATCCAACACCTCCGGCACCCGCATGCACTAGTAACACATCCCCATCTTTCAAGTTACCACGTTCATGAAGCGCATAAAAAGAAGTATGATAGGTCATAAAAAAGGAAGCAGCCTCATTCCAAGACATCGATTCTGGTATCGGATAAATCAAACCTTCATTTACAGCAACAAATTCAGCTAATCCTCCTGAAGGAAGTTTCGGCAATGCTAATACTCGCTGTCCTTCTTTTAATGAGCTGCCTTCTGGTATTTGAACAACCCTTCCTGAGACTTCAGCGCCAATCGTAAAGGGAAAAGGTGGCTTCTCTTGATACTTACCTTGGCATAATAATATATCAAAAAAGTTTAACGCAGCTGATTCCACTTCAATGAGCGCTTCCCCAACCTTAACTTTTGGTTGAGACTGTTCCACTACCTTTAAAACATCACTTGGTTCACCATATTCATTAACTGTCCATCCATTCATTCTTAAATGTCACTCCTTATGATTTTTTTTAGAAAAGGCTATAAAACTATGAGAATTGCCTTTTTTCAATTTAAGGTTGCTTTCTCCTTTGCTTCACAAACAATCATTCGCTTTCCATGTAAATATGGAAGATTCGAGATCACTCCATGTTGTAACACATAGCTCATATCTGTTTTATATATACTAGTTAGAAGTTTTCTTCCTACCTCAGATTCTTCTATTATTTTCTTTCCTCGGTGCACATTCCCCTGATAAAAGCCAAGAGCTGCTTGTGCGGCATCCGTCAGTGAATATTCAGCTACTGCTCCTTCTAACAGATGATGAATAAAGTAACCAGCCCCATAAAAATCTTCAACATTAAACCGGCCCGACGAACCTGAACAGACAACTAGGATCGATTTCTCGATATTCACCTTCCCTAACTATTTTGCAGCATAAACTCCATTTAGCAAAGATGCTGTATATACTTGTCATGTATGCCTAGATTTAAAAATCGCTACTATACCATAGGTAGTCGACATGATCACTGCTTTATTTCGAACCTTTTCTTTTAGCTGGATCGGACTTGGCGTTAAGTAACCAGCAATTGTTCTCCCAACATCTTCCCCAATGAGAACGACATCTTCTCTATGATAGTTTTTAGATTCCTTTAACTTCTCATTCGCCCGTTGTACATTGCTTATTTTACAACTGTCTAGTCTTCCTTCCCCCGTGATTCATTGAGTTGACTATAATTCCATCCTTTTAGCAATAATCGTTTTCATAATTTCATTTGACCCAGCATATATCGATGTCACCGCAACATCTCTAAACCGTCGAGCGATCTCGTACTCTTCCATATAGCCATATCCGCCGTGTAATTGCATACATTCGGTTGCTACTTTTTTTGCCAAATCAGTCAGCCACCACTTTGCCATCGACACTTCAGTGATGATCTCCACTCCATCCATATGCTTGGCAATTAACGAATCTACGTACGTTCGTCCAATATTAATTTCCGTTGCCATCTCAGCTAGCTTAAATTGTGTATTCTGAAACGCACTGATTGGTTGCCCAAAGGCACGCCTCTGCTTCGTATAATCCACAGTAATGTCTACCATCTGTTCTGCCGCAACAATTGCACCAATTGCTACCACTAACCGCTCTTGCTGCAATTTATCCATTAAATAATAAAACCCTTTGCCTTCTTCACCAAGTAAATGACTTGCAGGAACACGGACATCTTCAAAAATAAGCTCACACGTATCATTGGCGTGCTGTCCAACCTTTTTAATTTTTTTCCCTTTTGTGAAACCAGGAGTGCCATTTTCTATGACAAATAAACTAATCCCTTTATGAGCTGGATTTGCCTCCAGATTTGTTTTACATACGACTACAACGAGATCGGCGCTATGCCCATTTGTAATAAACGTTTTTTCACCATTGATTATATATTCGTCACCATCTTTGCGAGCGGTAGTTCGAATATTCGCTAGGTCTGACCCTGCACCTGGTTCCGTCATCGCAATCGCAGAAATAGCTTCACCTGATATACAGCTTGGCAACCATCTTTTCTTTTGTTCTTCACTGCCAAATGAATCAAGGTAAGGGGTAACAATGTCATTATGAAGTCCAACTCCAATTAAACCTGTCCCTACTTTTTCCATCTCTTCATTGACGATCACCGAATAAAGAAAATCAGCATTGAATCCACCATACTGCTCATCTACCCATGGACATAAATAACCTTGTTCACCTAATTTCCTCCAAAAGTTTCTCGGTATATAGTTCTGCTGCTCCCACTCATCATAGAAAGGTAAGGCTTCTTTTTCTAAAAAACGTCGTAATGATTGACGAAATATATCATGTTCTTTCTTGTACGGAAGGTTCTTCACCGATGTCTCTACCTCCTAATGTTTTAAAATACAGCCATGATCAGTTCCCTATTATACTTATTCAAGTTATTCGTCATTCATGTAAAGATTCTTTGTTAATAAGGCTTTAAATTAGCAAAAAAACTCTTAAATTACCTTCTCTTTTTGCATCAGACGTGGAAAACGCTGGTTTAAAAGAAGCCTGATTTTAGTCGTAATCATACTCGATTGAAGCCCTCATTAATCTACTCAGGGATTGTTTGCTCATCAACAATCCCTGAATCTGTTATTTCACTGCTTTTTTTCGCTCGATTACAAAATACAACCCTGTACTGATAAACATCCTCAGTTCTCCTTCATAACATAAGAAGGTTTCTTTGAATACAAATTTTTAATTAATAAAAAAAATACTTCAATGGATAACATAAAAAAACCTAGGGGGACAAAATACAGAACTGGATAAATCGGTAAAATCTCACCACCTGAACTAAAACCTAAAGTTTCAGATGTTCCAATTAATGCATACTGCCACCCATAATAGGTGAGCAATAGAAATAAAACTAATTCAAACCCTAACAACAAAACAGTAATCCACTTCTGATACGTTTGTTTTAATTTTGAAACTAGGATCCCTATACGAGGCATAATTCCAGTTCCATAAGCATAAGCAAGAGCTGGGAAAACAGCTAAAGGCATCAAATAATACTGCGTGATCTCATAGGCCCCTAGTAAACTAGATTTAAATAGATTTCTGCTTAGAATATCTGTTACAATAAACAGCATCATAAAAAAAATGGTCCCCCCACTTACGTATAAACCGACTATTTTTACCTTTTCAAAAATAGCATAAGCCCTTTTAATTGAAATGACCATATCTCTCCCCTCCTTCTACATTAAATTTGGTAAGAATGTCACTAACTCAGGGAATAAAATTAACAGGCCACAAACAACAACTACCAAAGCAATAGCAAACACGATGGTATACCTGAAAAGCCTTTCAACTGAGACCCCTGTTACGCCGGCTACAGCATAGACACTTAACCCAACTGGCGGTGTAATTAATCCAATTGTACAAATCACTGAAACCAATATGCCAAACCAGATTAAATCTACATTCATTTGCTGAACGATAGGCAAAAGGATTGGTGTTGTCATCACAATGACGGCTGCACCTTCAATAAACATAAATAAAACAAAATACACTAGCACAAAGAGAACGAGTACAAGCATAGGGTAGTCAATTAATGGTCCGATAAACTCTATCAGCTTTCTGGGCAACATAGAGACAGAAATAAAGCGACCAAAAATTTGCGCTGTAATCATGATCATTAAAACCATTGATGTTATTTTAATAGTTTCACTAAACGACTTTACAAAAAATTCTTTATTTACTTTCCGTAATAATATAGCAGCAATAAAGCTAACAAATGCCCCCACTGCACCTGCTTCTGTAGGCGTGAAAACCCCTGTATAAATCCCACCAAAAATAATAGCCATGATCGATGCTGCAATGGTAAAAACAAGAACAATTCGAGGGATAGAGATTGATATTTTACCTACTCCACTATCTCCATTATCAATGGTTTGATGTTGATTCGTCTTATAATGAAGAAATAACATACATACGATAATCACTAGGATCATTAGTAGACCTGGGATAATCGCCCCGATAAACAAAGTTCCAATAGGTGTTTCTGTTATCACTCCATATAGAATTAATATAATACTTGGAGGAATAATTCCTGATAAGGAACCTGCCGCAGCTATGGTTGCACCGGAGATGTCTTCACGAAACCCATGCTTTTTTAATTCTGGTACTGCAACTTGACCTAAGGCTGCTGATGAGGCTGTTGTCGAACCTGAGACAGCTCCTAACAAACCACCGACAATAACGGTTAAAACACCTAATAATCCAGATTTCCCTTTCGATAATTGAAAAATGACCGCATACATATCACGAACGATTCCTGATTGTAAAACAAATTGGGCCATTAAAATAAATAATGGAATGGTCGTAAGTGTGTAACTTGCTGTCCTTGTATAAGGGTCACTTTGCAAAAAAGAAGTGATATAGCTGGGGCCTTCTAGAATAATTATCCCGATCACGCCAACACCTAAAAGAACCGAATGGATATGCAATCCAGCAAACATAAGTACGATAAATAAAGCAATCATAAGCAAAAAAAACATTTCTAAGGTCATTTATAAGCCCCCCTTCTATAGGTTTTCGAAAGCAAAGGCGACAAAACGCCTTTGCTTTCGAACAAATTATTCAAGATTCATAATCGATTCAGGTACAGTTCCACCTTGTTCTACAATTAAATCTCTCCATAGTTTCGCTATCTGCGTTCCTGGATGCCCATTACTCTCAGTCATTTCAATCCATTCATACCACGTATTTTCCATACCTTGTAGAACCATTTCTTCAGCTTCAGGTTCTAGGTCAGCTGTCGTAGCAAACACACCACCATCTTCTATTGAATTTTCTTTATTTTCTATTGAACGATCCATCCATAACTGTGCCCCGCCTGGAATTTGCTCAATTGCCGCCTCAATCATAATATCTTGAATCTCCTTTGGTAGACTGTTCCATTTATCCTCACTCATCGCCCAAACACCACTATAATGACCAAGGTTAATACCTTCTAGCGTATAATTAAAAACATCCTGCATACCATATCCAGTCCAGTCTGAGATACTAAAGAAACTTCCTTCCATAGCCCCTCTATTTACAGAATCAAATAATTCTGTTGAAGGGAGTGTGACTGTATTTATCCCCACTTCATTTGCAAAAACCTCATGTACTCGAGAAGGTGATCGAAGTGACACTTTTTCAAAATCTTCAATTGTATTAAACTCATAATCTTTTGTTGAAATCACATATTGTTCGGTCGTTGGGATAGGGAGAGCTTTAATCCCTTTTTCAACAAATTCATAGTCCGCATAAGTTTTTCCATCGACCAACTCTAGTTCACTCTGAACAAGTTCACTATAAGCTAAGGATGCCATCATTGGATCGGAATCTGTTAATGGTAACATCGTTACTTCACTGAGCGGAAAACGTTGAGGGTCATAAACTGTCCATAAAGGTGCCGCGATGTCAATCGTTCCTTCACGCATTCCTTGTAGTTCTTCTCCAACTGACAGGAGTTCTTCAGCAGTGAAATAATCAAATTGAACTTTCCCTTCTGATTTTTCTTCAACACTCTCCATCCAAGGAATAAAGAAGCCAGCCCACCATCCGTTTTGCGGACTTAATGACGAGGATACACGGAGTGTAATTGTGTCTTCGCTATTTTCACTTGATTGTGATCCGTTATTGTTACTACCATCTTGTACACAGGCTGTAGTAACAATAGAAATTATAAATAAACAGAATATTACAAAAAAACTTTTCATATTTCTCCTCCTTCTTTTTTTAAGCTGAACACAGTAACCGTTATTTTCGACTTCATTTATAATAAACTTTTTGACATAATATCTTTTTGCATTTACACACCTTTCACTGGCAACCCTATACTTCCTAATTTCTTTTACCGATTTGGCGGATTATACATTACCAATTGTGAACTTATTAAAATCATACCTTCCAATAAACTAAACAAATCAACCTCAACGACACTCAGAAAGCGTTTTCATTTATTGTCAAAACAGATATCTCCCCCTATATGCATCCTTAATAGTTTTTGCGCTGGACAATTTCAGTACATTATCACCATTGTTTCACCCTATTGAATCCCATAATAATACATTGATTGGTGAGGATGAACCTATAAAAAAATATCACTTTCACTTTCCATCGTTATACGTATAGAACCCTTTTCCAGTCTTTCTCCCTAAATCACCAGCTTCAACCATTTTTTTAAGTAATGGGCAAGGCCGATATTTTGGGTCATTAAAACCAACATACAAGGCATCCAACGCAGCTAGTGTTATATCTAGGCCAGCCATGTCGATTGTTTTTAACGGTCCCATAGTATGACCATAGCCATCAATAAACCCTTGATCAATCTCTTCAGGACTACCGACCCCTTCCATCACTGCAAAACATGCTTCATTTACCATCGGTAACCAGATACGGTTCATTAGGAATCCAGGGTAATCTTTTTCTGCAACAATTATCCGTTTGCCTAACTTTTCACCAATTTCTTTTGCATAATAAAATGTTTTATCGGATGTTTTATAACCCTTTACAATTTCTAATAGTGGCATCATAGGAACAGGACTAAAAAAGTGCATTCCAATGACTTGGTCAGGGCGCTTAGTAACACTAGCAATATCAGTAATTGATAAGCTAGAAGTATTCGTGGCGATTAAACTATCAACTTTAGACATTTCATCAATTTTTTTAAAAGTTTCTTTCTTTAATTTTAAATTTTCTGGTACGGCCTCTATAATGACATCAGCATATTTAAGACTATTAAATTCTGATGTAAAGGATAACTTTGATTGTATGTTCTCTCTATTTTTTATAATATTTTTACTTTCTAATCGCTGAAGCGAATCATGAATACGTTTTTGGGATTTTTCTAACGCTCGTTCATTAACATCAATAATAGTCACCTTCATACCGGCTTGGGCGCTAATTTGTCCGATACCTGACCCCATTAATCCGCCACCAATCACACAAAAGTTCATCACTTTCATCTCCTTAATAGTTGTTTAGCAATGATCAATTTTTGTATTTGATTTGTGCCCTCGTAAATTTGAGTTATTTTTGCATCTCTCATCATTCTTTCAACAGGAAAATCCTTCATGTATCCGTTTCCCCCAAAGATTTGTACAGCATCCGTTGTAACTTTCATAGCCACATCTGAAGCAAATAGCTTTGCCATTGAAGCAACTTTAATTACATCAGTTGACTCTTGGTCAAGCAACTCCCCTGCATAATAAACAAGCCTTCGAGCTGCCTCAACTTGGGTTGCCATCTCAGCGAGCATAAATTGCACACCTTGAAAGTGAATGATTTCTTGATTGAACTGTTTTCTTTCATTCGCGTAATTTACTGCTTCATCCAATGCTCCTTGGGCGATACCTAAAGCTTGAGCTGCAACTCCTGGCCGTGTATGGTTTAGTGAATGCATTAATACACGGAATCCACTCCCTTCTTCTCCAATCATTTGCGATCTGTGAACACGTACATTTTCAAGTATTACTTCTCTAGTTGTTGAACCTTTTATCCCCATTTTATTTTCTTTTCTCCCAAAGGTCAGACCAGGGGTACCATCTTCTACAATAAAAAGGGTTATTCCACCATTTCCCATAGATTTATCTACAGTCGTTACAAAAACATAGATTCCGGCTTCACCACCATTAGTAATAAATACTTTCCTCCCATTTAACACATAATAATCACCGTCCTTCTCTGCTCTCGTACGAATCCGTGCCGTATCAGAACCAGCTTGAGGCTCCGTAATTCCAAAAGCGCCTATTCGTGCTCCTGTTGCCAGTGGCGTAATATACTTTTCTTTTTGTTTTTCAGAGCCACCTATTAAAATTGGAGCAATTGCGAGTGCTTGTGTCGTTAACAAAACAGATGTCGAAGCACAACACCTAGCTACCTCTTCAATCGCTAATAAATGACTGCACGCCGATATGTTCGTGCCCCCAAACTTTTCAGGAACATTCATTCCATAAAGCCGATGTTCAGACAACAGTTGGTAGTGCATTCTAGGAATCTCCTCTTTCTCATCAACTTCTTGAGCTAATGGACGTAAATGGTCCTCAGCTATTGACCTTATGAAACTCCTAATCATCTGCATTTCTTCTGTTAACATAGATTCCCTCCTTTTCACTCACCTTTTTATTAAGCAATTTTCATGCCAATCTACATAAACTGAATTTTCAGTATTTTATAAAGTTAGATTGTGATAATGCAATGATATTTGTTGCAAAAATACATTAGTGTTGCAATTATGCAATACTTAAACTTTTAATTTGTACCTTCGTATTTTTCTAGATAACGTAGATGGGTCTATTCTCAATGCTTTTGCTGTTTTTCGCACACTAGAATACTTTTTTAACAGCTCATTTATTATCATTTTTTCATAATTCTCAATACGATCTTTCAAAGATAACTGTTGCTCTTGTATGAACATTTCCTTAGTAACTGTCTCTTTTTTTTCTAGTGGCTCTAATCTCATTTCTTTTCTTACTTCCTCGCGTTCAATAATTGGCTGGGCTGACATTAAACTTACTCTCTCGATAACATTTTGTAATTCTCTAACATTCCCAGGCCAGTGATATTCTTCAAACGCTAATAATGCTTCTTTAGTGAACATCCGATTTACACCGTATTTATTTTTTATAAGATTTAAAAAATGGTAGACTAGTGGAATAATATCATTTTTTCTTTCACGTAACGAGGGAACATAAATGGGGATAATATTTAAGCGATAGTATAGATCCTCACGAAATTTCCCTTGGTCAATTAACTTTAATAAATCTTTATTTGTCGCTGCAATTACTCGTATATCTACTTTGGTTGCCTTCGTACCACCTACTCTTGTGATTTCATTCTCTTGCAATACACGAAGTAACTTTACCTGTAAAGACATCGGCATTTCACCAATCTCATCTAAAAAAATCGTCCCACCACAGGAAGCTTCAAATAACCCTTTCTTACCATTAGTACTTGCTCCGGTAAACGAACCAGCTTCATAACCAAATAATTCAGATTCTAATAGTTGTTCAGGGATTGCCCCACAGTTAACTTTTACTAAATTAGCTTCTCGTCGATTGCTATGTTCATGTATAAAATTCACAATTCCTTCCTTACCGACTCCGGATTCACCTAAAATTAATACACTAGAGTTCACAGGCGCGACTTTAGTAGCCCTTTCTAATACTATTTTCATGGATTGATCATACGCAACAATTCCATTACGGGATTGCTGTTTCGCTTTTAACTTTTCTAATTCTTGAGTGACTAATTCATTTTTATTCTCAAGATCTATCCTTTCCTGCTCTAATTGCTTTATTTTCGTTAAATCGCGTATACTACACACAACTTTCTTGACTGCTCCAGCTTTATCAAATACAGGGACACCTGAAACCAACACGTTCTTTCCAGTTAAGATATTTTGAATCATCGTAACAGGTTTCTTCTGCTCCAAAACTTTGAATGTCACGGCATTGTCTATAGTCCCTTCATTAATAAGTGTACGAATATTATTTCCAACCACTTTCGTCGCAGGTAATCTAGTTAACTTTTCTGCAGCCGGATTTTGAAAAAGCACAGTACCATCAATATCGCAAATCACAAACCCATCAAATGAAGATTGAATGAATTGATTATATTCGTTATGAGACATCAACTCTTTAAAACTCATAGGCGATTTATAATGAATCATTAGTAAATAACAACCTGTTAAATATAAAATTTCAACTTCAGATCGGTCCTTACAGAAACAAAAGTGGGTTACTTCCATATCAATCAATTGCCTCAAATACTCTATTCCTACATCACATAAGAACGACTCTGCAACTTCATTTGATGATAAAACCTCTTTACCACAATTTAAATGAATAATACCAACTGACTGAACATCCGAAAGATTGAATTCCATCTCTAACCTCACCTTTAAAAATTAGACTTAACAGCTAGGTTCACTTATCTTTATAAAACAAGATAAGTCAACCTATGCGAAACTATGCATCATCGCTTAGTTTTATAACAAAAATGCCCTTTAACCAATTGTATTACTAGATACAATTACAGAAGTTACCCATTGGTTACAAAAGGGATGTAATAGTTCTATTCATTTGTTAATGCGTCGATATATTACTTTCAACTGGGGAGTTTCGTTGCTCTAATTCCTCAGCCTCTCTTTCATTGTTAGAACCGTTTCCGATCAAGAGATTAGCACTAATAAATGCTATAATTAGAACCCAAAACCACCATCGTTTATAAAAAGACTTTTGTTTTTTCACCATATCAAACTCCTATCTTTTTAAACCTTTTGACTTGTACTCATTCTTTACATTAAAACATAACTTATTACTACAACCTAATAACGCGACTCCATGTGATCGAGGCAGTTAATGATAGTCAAGATATTAAAAAGAAGCGAACCCATAGCGGCATCGCTTCTTTTCTGGCAACCTAATGTTGCATCGCTCTATGTACAAACACGACAAATTCCGCTCGCGTAACCGTTTGTTTTGGTCGGAATGTATGGTCTTCGTAACCTCCTGCTATTCCACTAGCTGTTAAACGTACAATCGCATCATAAGACCAGTTCGTTTGACTGACATCGATAAAGGATACATCTGTAGCCCCTTTTTGCACATTAAATGCCCTTGTTAAAAGTGCTGCTGTCTGTTCACGCGTCAATGGCTCACTTGGTCGGAACGATCCATCCTCATATCCATTAAACAGACCAGCATTAGCAACAGCTGCTATTTCTCCTGCCGCCCAATAGTCACTTGATATATCCGTAAAAGATACTTCTAATTGATGACTTTGCAGCTCAAATATACGGGTGAAAATAATTGCAGCTTGTGCGCGTGTTAATTGATGTTCAGGGTAAAACAAGCTCTGTTGCATCCCTGTAACAATTCCTCTTTTCCCTAAATCAGTGATTTCGCTATAAGCCCAATGAGAACTGTTAACATCATGGTAGCTTCCAGGTGATAATTCGGACAGCACTTGCTGATCAGGCATTTGTTGTTCCTCTAAAACACGTCTTGCCCCTAAATACCGCGGCCCCCAATAATGAGGATCGTCAACATCTCTAATCGCGATTCCACTTGATGTTGTTGCACTGATGAACTCACCCTCACCAAGGTAAATTCCCGAATGGGATGGTCCTGGTTGATACGTTTCAAAAAAGACAAGATCTCCCTTTTTTAAATCTTCACGAGCAACACTTTTCCCTGCTTGAAACTGCTCATTAGCTGTACGCGGTAATTCAATTCCGTTTTCACGGTATACATACCCAATGAATCCAGAACAATCAAATCCTGACGGCGTCGTTCCTCCAAATTGGTAAGGGACACCAAGCTGTTCTTTTGCTGTTTCTATAATTGACTCATAAGCAAATACACGACTTTCTTCAAGTGCGAACAGAACGATAAAAAACAACGTAAAGGTGACTGATGATTTTGTAAATCTTCTAAACACGGACACTTCCTCCTAATGAAACAGACTTAAACGATACATCATTCGCTGTCCCTGTCATCCTTATGTCCGTCTTTTTCAAAAAATGAATTTCAATATATTGCACATCCGCAAGACGCGGTAAAAATGAAAGTGAACACACCACCCTTGGCGCATTCACTTTAACAATATCCTTTCCCTAATCAACTTCTCTTGCTCAGTGAACCTGTAAGCGGACTTCCCTGTTCGCGCACTTCGCACAAAAAAGTACAGGGGATATAACCCCCTGCACATTACTTTTTATTATCAAGCATTTTTGCAAGTGTATCAAAGTTCATTTGCTGAGAACCATTAACAATGGCATCAACAATTTGATCTTCTTTCTCTTTACTGACAGGTTTATTTGCTAGGTCCGCCACTTGCTTAATCAATCCTCGAACGGTCGCTTCATCTTTAAGGTTCGCATTTTGTACAGAGTTTGCTAACTTCATCACATCTTCCATTTTGACGCCTGTTTTCTTTTCAATGTTTTGAAAAAATGGGTTTTGACTCATACCATTTCACCTCTCCCTCAAATATTGCAAAGTACACTAATACTATATGAAGAAGAAGGTAAAATGGTTAGTTTAATGTACAAGAAAGTTCCACTTTACTGCAAAAATTCAGGATAGCCTAATAAAAAGAGTACCCAAATGCCGATTAACATATGTGAGATAGACACACCAACTAGTGAGCGTTGTCTCGCAAACAACCAACCCCAATAGAGTCCGGGAATAAAAGCAGCCAAAGCAAACACAAGCCCAATGTGCGAATGTGCGACTGCAAATAAAAGGTTAGATAATAGAATCGCTTTTAACATTTTTGCTTTGGTATGAGGGAGAAACTTTTCAAAGGCGGATTGAAGTCCAACTCTTGCAACAAACTCTTGTACAACGGAAAAGACGATGTAGATGAATATTGTCATGATAAATAGAGACACTGTAAATCCAGTGTCAGCAAAAGCTGCCTCTACGTTAAATAGTGACATATGCGAAAAAGACGGGACAAATGTTATTAGTACCCATTTTAACACCATGAAGAAACCTAGTACGGGTAGGGTTAACTTCACTGCTTCGGTAGCTTCTTGTTTCCAGTTATCGATACGTAATCCAAATGACCGTAATGGAAAACCACTTGATTTGATAATGAAGTAGATCATTAACGCAAATCCAATTAATAACGTTACATCAACAATAGTTGAAGCTCCTAATGTAGCAACAAGATCTGTTAATGAAACTAATAATAACGTATAGATCGATAGGGCAATCAATAAACGACTTGCTAGCTTTCCCAATGCTTGATACCGTTTACGCTCCTCACTTGTATGAACAACCATCATTCTATCGTTTTCTAATAGAGTTTCAGGGATTTTTCTTTCCGAATGATCACTGATCCGCTTATGCAACAAGTGAATATATAGTTCTTGGTGCTCTCGGTCGTTCATAATTGCATGTATATTCACTTTGATAAGCATCGTCGGCTTATGTGTTTGATTAGTGAAAGGCTCAAGTTGTTCCTCTGACAAGGCGGCTTCACCAAAATAATCATTATCTGTTAATCTATGAACGAGTTCTTCATGATCATGACTGTTATTACTATGATAAACACCGATCTCTCCAAAGCTGACTAAGAATATCGATTGATTCAACTCTCCAGCTTTTAAAATGGTTTGACCTTTATCAACCATATAAACATCGCAAAACTTAGATAAGACGTGAAGTTCTTGCTCAGAAAAGTCAGCTGTATATCGGTTCGTTCTCAGTTCAGCCAGTAAATCTTTTGTTGTATGAACCATAAGCCCCTCCTAATGGATCTATGATACTAAAAACGACTTTGGTCAATTTAAAAACCGTAGTAGTTGTCTTTTTTGGTCAAATCTCCTTTCATTATACGTGATCTACCCCCCTTTTACCGAAAGTAAATTTTAGTAAGTAGGGGGAATTTATCTACTCCTTGAACCGGCTCATCCTCATCAGTGATTTCTCCCTCATACTCCAATCAAAGGCGGTGCGAGTAGGCCCGCTTCACTGGCTATTCAACATTACTGGCCCAGTCCGTACCCATTACAACCATGAAAAAAAGCCCCCTTCCAAGCGTCATACTTGAAAAAGAACTTCTTTCAAATTTCCTTATCGTTTCTGCGTCTTGCCTTCATTCCACATTCATAAATCAATATCAATGTTGGGAACTAACCCTTCCTTAGCTGCACGACTAAGAAGCGAGCGAACAGCTTGATACCCTTCATCACCTAAATCAGCGGTAAACTCATTCACATACAAATCGATATGTGAGTTGGCTACCTCACTAGACATCTCCTGGGCATGATCAAGGACATAGGATTGTGAGGCATTAGGATTGTCCCATGCATAGCGAACCGACTCACGAATCCAACCTGCAATCGCTTCTAAATCTAAAGAACGGTGGGCGATAATCGCTCCGAGAGGGATTGGTAAATGGGTATCTTCTTCCCACCAATTTCCTAAATCAACAAGACTTTCAAGTTGAAAAGAAGGGTATGTAAAACGCGCTTCATGGATAACAAGTCCAGCGTCAATCTCTCCATCACGTACAGCTGGCATGATTTTATCAAATGGCATGACGACGATTTCACCGACACCTCCTGGCACATGATCAGCTGCCCATAAGCGAAAGAGCAGGTAAGCCGTTGACCGTTCACTCGGTACAGCTACACGTCGACCAGATAAAGATGAAGGATCCTGTTTCGTTCCCTCTTTTGTTAAAATCAATGGTCCACAACCTCTACCTAATGCACCTCCACACGGAAGTAACGCATAATCTTTTAGTACCCACGGCAGGGCTCCGTATGAGATCTTTAAAATATCAGGACCATTTTCACTTACTGCTAAACTGTTTGTAATATCAATATCAGCATATGTAACATCAAGCTTTGGCGCATTCGGTATCAGACCATGCACCCAAGCATGAAAAACAAATGTATCATTTGGACATGGCGAAAATGCAATTTTCATCGTAGGCCCTCCTCTAAAATTGAACTAACTTCTGTAAGTTGATCTAATGCTTCTTTGATTTTCCAAGATTCGCGATCACGTGGACCGACAAGGTTTGATACCGCACGGATTTCAAGAAACTTCACCCCTTGTTGGCTAGCAGCTGTTGCTACACCAAATCCTTCCATCGCCTCGATCATAGCTCCAGGAATACGCCCGGATAGGTCAAGCGCTGATTGCTTTGTCCCCGTTACCGTTGATAATGTTAAAATAGGACCAGCCTTTACTTGTTTGCCAGCACTGCGTAATAATGTCGTAACCTTTTTCACCAATTCAGATTCAACTGTGAGACGATTCGATCCAAAGCCTAATTGATCAATGCTAGTAAAGCCCTCAGTCGTTTCGGCACCAAGATCAGCAGCAACTATTTCAGTTGCAACAACCACATCTTCAAGATCTGCTTGTCCCTTAAAACCACCACCGATTCCAGTATTAATCACTAAATCATATTGACCACGAACAAGTGCCGCCGCAGTAGAAGCAGCAGCTGATGCAATCCCTACACCAGAAACAATAACATCGACGCGGTTTGTATTCGAAAGTCCACGCAAGACTGCTTCTTGTTCTGCAGGTACGGACGTCACCACAAGAACTCTTCCCATCGGCGAGGGTTGTTCTGCTTTTGTTTTATCTACATCCATTGTACAATCCCCTTTAATAAATACTTGATAAGTCGTGTTCGAAACCCTTCCGTTGTGCTCTTACCTATTATTCCTCTTTAACTTCACATCCATCATCTGTACATGAAGCTCCTTCATTATTTGAAAGCGGTTGTAACGGATTCACTGATTGCTCTTCATCATATACTTTTTCAATCGCTTCAGCAAACACATGTGTCGGTTGTGCACCTGAGATTGCATATTTACGGTTAATCACAAAAAATGGAACACCTTGAACGCCAATTTCTTTTGCTTCTCTCTCATCATGACGAACATCGTCTTCAAAATCGTTCCCTTTTAATACCAACTCTACTTCCTTTTTATCCAACCCTTGTCCCGTCGCTATTTGTATTAATGTTTGATGATCACCAAGGTGTTTTGATTCAGTAAAATATGCTTATAATAAACGCTCAGTAAGAGAATGTCCTTTTCCCTTTGTCTCAGCATACTTGGCTAGACGATGGGCATCAAAAGTATTTGTAGGGATCATCGTATCAAACCTAAAGTCTAAACCAACAGAAGCTGCTTGGTTAGCCATACCTTCACTCGTCTTCTTTGCCTCTTCTATCGACATCCCATACTTCTTCTCAATTAGTTCATAAAAACTTCCCTCAGCTTCACGGTTTGCATAAGGATCTAATTCGAAGCTTTTAAACTCTACTTCAACATTGTCCCGGTGCGGGGAATGATTAAGTGCTTCCTCTAAATGACGTTTGCCAATATAACAAAATGGACAAACAAAATCAGACCAAACTTCTATTTTCATATAGACACCTCAATTCATTTTTTACTATACCTAAGGGCTGTCTCGCTGTCATCCGATTTGCTCAAGCGTTCGCTAAAATGGTTGCTATTTTGTCTTCGATCGCTTTTGCTTTTGAACCATTCGTTAAGTTATTAAGAATAATGGAAAAGATTAATTCGTCTCCACTTTTCGTTGTTACATAACCGGATAAAGAGCTTACCGTAGAAATTGTCCCAGTTTTTGCTCTTACATTTCCTTGTGATGCTAAGTCGTTCATTCGCTTTGAAAGTGTTCCACCGATCTCTTTATCACTTGCTCCAGCAACTGGTAAAGCATTCAAAAAAGTAGGGTACCATGATTGATCTTGGATGGCATATAATAAATTCGTGAGCTCATTGGCGGGGATTAAATTGACATGAGAAATCCCGGAACCGTCTCTGATGACAACTGTCTTTGGATCGACACCAAAGCGTATCAACACCTCTTCTACAACATCAATTCCAGCGTCCCAACTCCCTTCCCCTTTGCTAATTCTGCCAATCTCCTTGATGAACATTTCACCATACCCGTTAAAACTATGTTTTAAAAATGGTACAAGTTGTTCTGCTAGTGGCTTCGACACATGAGAATAAAGCACGTCTGTCCCATCAGGCGTTTCGCCAAACCTTAGATCCCCCCTCCATCTAATCCCTTGTTCTTGCAACGCATGTTTGAATAAATCAAGCGCAAATCCTGTTGGTTCCCAAATTGCAATCGTCGCAGTATCCCCGTCACTAGTGATCGCAACCTCTCCTGATATAACTACCGTATTTGTACCATGAATTCGTTCAACCGTAAGTGGCTCCGCATGACCACTGTCGACCGTATTGGTTTGATTTTTGATCGAAACATAGTTATTCTTTGGGCATAGCGTAACTGTTGCTTTTTCCCCCAATTCCTTTCCTGGTCTCACCTCGACGGTCACTGTACCAACATCTTCTTCATTACTCGCTGATGCCGTTAAAGCTGAAACTTGTCCTCCATATGGAGCTGTTTCATCACTCCACGGTAAATCAATCGAATAACGAACGTCATCATACCACGTATCGTCTGCAACGAGATCACCGTGAATATAGCTTACCCCACGCTCACGTAACTGAGCGGCTAATTCATTAAAATCGTCGTTAACAAGGCTTGGATCTCCTTTTCCTTTTATGTAAACATTCCCTATTATCAGTTTCCAAAATCGCTCGCCATCTTTGAATAGTTCTGTTGAAAAGACATAATCCTCCCCTAACACCTCTAATGCAGCGGCTGCTGTTACAAGTTTCAAGTTAGACGCTGGTCTCAAACGAAGGTCACCAAGGTGATCATAGAGAAGTTTTCCGGTAGTTGCATCACGGACACTGATACTCGCAATCGCTCCATCTAAGTCGTCATTTTCTTGCAGAAGCTGCTCAATTTTTCCACCAAATGTTACATCGGTTATCTGGGCCTGTACAGGTAACGCAACAGCGAACATAAACAATAACAAGAGTAATGCTCGTCTTGTTCCTCTCACTTGTTTCCCTCCAACTAACAAACTTAATTCATGGCAAGCCTGGTCCCGATTACCTTGAAACGAAACGATTATTAGGAATCCAGAAGCGCCAAGGATATGTTTTAGCTTCACCACTATTATCGATGCCGATTCGTGGACCACAGGAAATCGTATCAGTCCGCTTTCCTTCTGCAACAAATAAAGGTTTTTCGTACAACGGGCGCCCATAATCTTCTTTTACAATCCCAAGTGCTTTAGTTAGCTTTCCAGGGCCATTCGTTAGCTCTCGCTCCTTTTTATTACCACGACGCTGATACATTAATTCAATACCTATGATGGGTTCAACCGCGCGAATGAGAACCGCTTCGGGCTGTTCAACATCTCCACTGACAACATTCACCAAACAATGAGTATGCATTACATACGTATAAACAAACCCTGCTGGGCCAAACATCACCTCCGTTCGACGTGTTCGTCGATTTCCAAAGCTGTGTGCGGCCCTATCTGACGGTCCTATATATGCTTCTGTTTCAACAATCATTCCTGCTGTCAGCCCTTCCTCTGTTTCTTTAACAAGGAACATCCCAAGTAGCGATTGTGCAAGTTCAAGTGTCGGCATTAAAAAAAAGTCACGATTTACAGGAAGAAAAGACATCTTATCCACCTCTTTCACAATATCTCCATTTATTATTATTATGTCGGTTACGCTTCTTAAAGAAAAGCCCCCACTCACTGCTCTAGCAATGATGGAGGCAACAAAAAGAGATGTTACTATTCATTTTATAGTAATTGAACCTTAACGCTAGCGACGTTTGTCTACTTATTGAAAAATGTCGGTCGATTCGATGAGAATTTCCAACTTAACGGTTGTTGCATTTTATCGCGAATGGTCACATAGTGCATTAACGTTAATAAAACAACTCCTGTATTCATCCCAATAATGATTCCATCCATTTGCAATTGAGGCATTGAACCGAGAACGATCATTAAAAGAAACGAAAGGCTCGTTGACCAAACCGAATGAAGAAAAGCATCTTTAACAAGTCCTAGTCCAATTAAAAAAGCTTGCATCGGAATAACAAAAAAATGAAAAAAGAAATAAGGAACGAGCAATTGTAAGTACACAGCTGCTGGAGAATCCTCAAAGAATAGACTAGTTAAATCATCAGAAAAGAAGTAAAACACGGTCGCAGCTGGGACAGCATAAACCAACGTAAATACCATCACTTTTTGCATTAACCGTTTTAATTTTGTTAAATCTTTATTTGCGTACGCTTCCGATACTGTAGGAATAAGAATAATGAGTAAAGAATGGGCGATAAAGGCGGGAAAAAAACCAATCGTAAAGGCAACCCCTGCTAACTTACCATATTGTATCACAGCTAATTCCTCTCCCATTCCCGCACGCATAAGTGCAAATTTGATTAGGAATGGCTTCACAGCAAATGAAGCTGCATGGAAAATTCTGAGCCCCGTTGTCGGAAGCGAAACTGACAATAGCGCATGCAATGCCGATGTTTGCTTGACTTGTTTTGACGTTTGACGACGTAATCCCTTCATCACAGCAATAAATTGAATAAACAGGTATAAAAAAACAACCAATTCAGTTGCAATTAACGTACAAATCGAGATTAAAATCGCCACTTCCGAATCAAAATGAAACAACTGAAAAACAGCGATTAACAATACTAATTGCACAGCTCGTCGTAAAAAATTGGCTATTGCAATTTTCCCCATATGTTGAGAGCCCATAAAATAACCTCTAGCTACAGATGAAAACGATATAATCGGTACGAGCAATAATAACAGCCATTTTAATAACGGATGATATTTATCAAATACAGGGAGAAGTGGAAAGACGATAACTGCGATAAGAAAAAAAGCAACTGTAAAAGCTCCTGTAAATCGAACCGTATGCTGCAAAAAACTACGATGATAAACCCTGTCTTTTTCGGCAATCGCCTTTGAAATTGAAATCGGCAGCTCCATACTTGCGATCACAACGAGAAAAACGATCGTTGGTAAGATCGCCATATAAAGACCTAATCCTTCTTCTCCTAATTCACGAGCAAGGACCATGTTAATTAGAAATTCTAAACACTCACTGATAAACGCTGCTACGATCAGTAGTAATGAACCTTTTAGAAATGTATTCATATCGTCTCTCCTTATCTCATCTCTATTCCATACCTATGAGACAAGGATCAGAATTATATTGAAAACATTTCAAAGAAGGTCAAAAATCCTTTCTTGATTTTAGTTCAAGAAAGGATTTTTGCAGACCTTACTTCATTTAACCTGCTTTTCTACAAGTCTTAGTTGATCAGATAAAACCCGTCTACCCTTTAAGGATATCATGGTCAACGTAACGTTCACCATTGATTTCACTAATGATATTAATCGCTACTTTTGCACCGTCACCAGCTGTTATAATTGTATGCATCGATACACCTGCAATTGTTCCAGCAGCCCAGATCCCTTTCTTATTTGTTTGACCTTCCGCATTAACGTCTATAATTGTTTTAATACGAGGTTCAGTCCCTGGAATCGTACGAACACCAATTTTTTCAGCAAGCGCTGCGACCATTCCAGTAGCAAGGATCACATGTGTTGCTTCATATGTGTTTCCATCTTCTGTATAAACAGTTTGTTTATCACCATCGGTTTGAATATCTGAAACTTCACCTTCAACCCATTCTGTTCCAAATTTAACCGCTTGTTTTTTCCCGACCTCTAATAAATCTGGTCCAGAGATACCATCTACACCATAATGATTATCCATCCATGCTTTTTTTGTTACACTTTTTTGATTATCAATAACTAGCGTTTTTTTACCTGCTTTACTTGCAAATAACGCTGCACTTCCACCTGTTGGTCCCCCGCCAACGATTACGATATCATACATCTTCCCATCTCCTTCTTCATTTAACTTCATTTTTCATCTTAGGAAAAAAAGGTGATGAAGTAAAGCAAGATGCTCTAACATTCGACATTATGTTCGTAAATCCTTAGCTACTCTCATGACTGGTATAATTGTTGAACTCGTCCCAAATCACTTACAAGCAGTTGAATCTCATTTTCTTTAAGAGGTATTAACAATTGATCGTATAGAGAGACCACTTGACCTCCTTCTTCCTTCTCGTGTTTTTTTAAATAGTCATACAGTTGTTCACACTGAGATTTAGTGAGTACCGTTTCAGTTGTTAGATGTTTGACTTGTTGCACTGTAAATTCATCATCTGCTTCATCATATGTACCTACAATTAAGCTTCCATCAACCTGTATCATGCTCCACCTCCTAAAGAATTCATTGCGACGCTAAGCCACTATAGCCATCACATAGTCAATCAGTCCTTACACCATATAAAAAAGAAGAAAGGATAACGTAAATCCAATATAGAAACCCTCTCCAGCCTGTCGAGGAGAATAGAATTGCGTCGTGTAGAGACCGACAAGAACTGCCGCCACACAAAGTAGCAACGGAATAATGATCGTCCTTTTTTCTTCATAATTGGTATTATTCTTTACTTCTCACCTCAATTTGTCATGGGTCACCTACAATTTATAGGTATTATTTTCAAATCAGCCCTTGACTATTCGAAAACAAGGGATGCCCAAAAGGTCATGTTCACCTTTTACTACATCCCTGAAGAAGAATGTGGTAGAAACGCAACTATTGAGCTTGATCGACTAACGGGAGCATCAGTTCAAATACAGTCCCTTTTCTTCCTGAATAGACTAAATGGATGCTCCCTTCATGACTTTCAAGCACCCTTCGAATAATCGTTAAACCCAAACCAGTTCCATCGTCTTTATTCGTAATAAACGGTTCAAAAATTTGTGCTTTCATCTCTTCTGGAATCCCTGGTCCATCATCTGCAATGTAAATCAATGCTTGTCCATTTTCTTGTTTTGATGTAATTGAAATCGTCCCTTCTTCACCTAAAGCCTGTATGCTATTTCTAAGCAAATTATGAAACACTTGTTTCATTTGGTTAAAATCGATATGAACTAGGAGCCGCTCTAAACTAACATCAATCGAAATATCAACAGGACAACTTGAATGGATAATTGGTAAAATTTCGTCTAAAACAGTGTGAATATAATAGTCGTTTTTCTTTGGGGTTCCTGGCTTAGCTAGCATTAACATATCCTCAATAATATAATTAATGCGGTCGATCTCCTTTAAAATTAACGGCAATTGGTATTGATCACGTTCATGCTCGTCGACTGTTTGATTCATAATCGTTAAAAATCCATGAATAACCGCTAACGGATTTCTAATTTCATGAGCAGAGCTTGCCGCCACTTCGCCCGCGAGCGCTAATTTTTCCGATCGATGAATTCTTTTTTCAAGTGCATCCGCCGATGATACATCTAAAAAGTAAAAAATCCGTCCGACGATCTCAGCCTTTTCATTGAAAAGTGGTGACTGTGAAACTAACACTTTTGATTCCTTTCCTGAAGAATCGATTTGAATTTTTTTCGTATCAAAAAACTCACCAGATCGAAACAGCTCCCACAACTCTTTATTTTTATCTAATCGAATAGAACCCTTAACCAAGTGCTCAAGTTCCTTACTTGTCACACCGGTAAGCTTGCGTGCTTGGCTATTAATCTCGATTTGATGACCTTGATTATATAAAGTAATAATCCCTATTGGAATTGAAGCCAAAATTTGTTCACGAAGTAATTTTTCTTTATATAATGTGTCAAATGACTCACGTAACCGTATTGACATTTGATTGATAGCTACAGTTAATTTTTTAAACTCATACTGAGGATGCTTATCTATTGTTAATCCATAGTCACCTTCTGAAATAGCACTAACTTTGTCTACTAACTTTTCAGTTGGTTTGGAGATTCCTAGGCTAATTTTGTACGATAAATAGATTGATAAAAACGTTGCAAAACTCGTAATCATTAATAATATCCATAGCGTGGTGACAATGATTTCACGTATCTCACTCGACTGCTCAGTTAATGATGTATAAGCCTCACCCTGAAGTTGATCTAGTTGTGCTTTTGCAGATGTAATCATTGGTAGCAACTCTTCTTCGATCACTTGTTTTGCTGCATCGTTACTTGAATATATGAGTAACCCTTTTACTTTATTTTCATAGACAAAGTTGATCATATCAAGATCTTTATTTACCTCGACAAGAGCAGCTGGAACCTCATCTGCGATGTCACTAATTACCCGATAATCAAAATCATCAATTACTGACTCTGAATCGGTTTCTAAAAAGCGTTCTAATTGATAGCGTTTCAACGCTAATTCTTTTTGCCATTCATTGAGCCATAATAACTCTTGAACTTTTTCCTTATTAAACTGATTCACATCATTCACCTGACTGAATGAATGGACAAACAATAATGAACCACCACTTAAGAGTGAAACAACAAGGAGCATAGCGATTAGAATTTTATTTCGAAAAGACATACGCTTCAATATGTTTTCCATCACCAATAAGCCCCTTCCCACTGTTTAAACAATCAACTATCTATATCAATGATATATGAACCATTATTATAGCTTTCGATTGTATCCTTCAATTTGTTTTCAATTTCATCTGATACCATCGGTCCAAGAGGGGCAAATTTGTATACCCCGTCTTTAAAATCAAGTACAGTTTCACCAGCACGTAATCCATCTGGACGTAAAAATCGACGTAAAATACTAATATATGTTTCTGGAATATCAACCATTACACTCGTAATGACATGGTCACGGGCCATATACGCTTGGTCATCTAAATAACCAATCGCATAGACATCTGCACCCTCGGCTTCATGAATAACAGCTCGATTATACGCATTTCCTTTTGTAAAAATCACATCTGCTCCATCCTCAATTGCTTCCCTAGCTAAAAGCGCTGCTTCATGTTCATCATCACGACTATTAACCACTTTGTGTATCAGCGTAATTGATGAATCTTCACTTTTCACTCCATATTTAAATCCTACTGTGCCCTCGTCTGTATTTTTAAATGGGTCAATGATTGCAATCTTATTTGTTTCAGTCATAAGTGCCGCAACTAAACCCGTAAAATATCCATGAGAAATATTATGAAATGTGAAGACCGATTGATTGTCATGTTGTGATGTTCCATTTATAGTGACAAAATGAATATGTTCATAGTCAGGTGCCACTTTTGTAAACACGTCTGAAAACTCTCTCCCATGACCAATGATGATGTCATGGCCATGATCAATAAACATTCTCACCGTCTGTGCAATCTTCTCATCGGTATCCCTTTCACTCACTAATTCAACTTGGACCTGGAATTCTTCTCTGATCCTTTGCTTTCCCTCATAAGCAAGGCTCCCCCAGCTTTGATCATAAATCCTATCGGAAGTAATAATACCGACAGAAAAATCTTCAACATCAATCGCTGTACCTTCGTTGTCATTCATTGTTATTGTATATACTCTAAATGCAACGCTTATAATTAAAGCACTCGCGAGGATAATACTCGTTATAATGATTCGTGATAGTATTTTTTTTTGTGACATATTTCCCCTCTTTTTTTCTCTTTTTTACTTCTATTATAGCATCAAACGTTCATTCAAAACTGACAAAAAACGATCAAATCTCCCTAACATCCAAACGGCTTTGAATTAAGCGTAACCTTAAATAAAACCCAACTGCAGCACAGGTTAAACCAATCGTGATCCCTATCCAGTATCCATACGGACCTAATTGCGTATAGACAGCAAGAATAAACCCAGATGGTATCCCTACACCCCAATAAGATAAAAGAGCAATAAAAAACGGAATGGTAACATCTTTGTATCCTCTTAAAACACCAATAAGTGAACTTTGAACGGCATCGGATAATTGATAAAAGATCGCAAAAATCAAAAATTGCTTGACCATAATCACAACTCCTCTATGATCGCTATAAAGCATCGCAACCTGTTCACGGAACAGGTATAGAAAAATTGAACTAATGCTCAAGATTCCGATTGATGCTATGACTCCGAGACGCGTGTATTGCCTAGCATCGTGGATTCGTTTAGCTCCTACTTCATAGCCAACCATAATGGTCAATGCCATCGATATACTTAAAGGAACCATAAAAATCAATGTGGTAAAATTTATAGCCGCTTGATGGGCAGCAATCGTTACGGTATCAAACATAGCCCCAACCATTAATGTTACCGCTGCAAAGATACTTGCTTCAAAGAAGATTGAAAGACCGATTGGTATTCCAATTTTTAAAATCTCCTTCCATGTCACGGGTGACGGGATGTACCAATTCACAAATAAACGAAATGGCCTAACCTCCTCAACCTTAACGGTCATCCAAATGCTAAAACCAACAATTATCCAATAGGTGATCGCTGTTGCGTAACCTGCACCAACCCCTCCTAGCTCAGGCAAACCGAACGCGCCAAAAATTAAACCGTAATTTAATAAAATGTTAAAAGGGATGGCCATTAATGTGATGATCATCGTAATTTTTGTATGTCCTTGTGCGTCAAAAAAGTTCCGAATCACATTCGAAACAAATAATGGGACAATCCCTATGGCTAATCCAATGAGATAATGCTTCGCAATCTGATGGACTGCCGGTTCTAAATTCATAAACAGTAATATCGGCTCCAACAGGAAGCCACCTACCAAAATCACTGCTAGACCGATTAGAACTGCCACATATAGAGCTTGAGTAACTGTATGACCAATCTTGTTACGCTCGCCGCTTCCGATAAACTGTGAAACAATCGGTGTAACCGCTAATAATACGCCGTTAAGTCCAGTAAATAACGGAAGCCACAAGCTTGAACCGATTGCAACACCAGCTAAATCATCCGTGCCTGCTCTACCAGACATGAGCGTATCAAAAAAGTTCATAGCAAATAAGCCGATTTGAGTCACTAAAATCGGCCATAAAATCACTATAAATAATTTTATTTTTTCACGTATCGTTTGCGCATAATGCATGTACTTTCCTCCAAAAACGCTATTCAAAAATAAATATAATACCAGAAATACACGAACAAGTCAATCAAAAAGAGAATCGACAAAAGCCGATCCTCACATTTTGCTACTCTTTTATAAACATTTGTGTCCAATGGTGACCTGTTTCATCATAGCCTACACCAATATGCGTGAACTCTCCATTTAAAATATTTTTCCGGTGACCTTCACTATTCATCCATGATTGCACCACTTGTTCAGCTGATGGTTGGCCTTGAGCAATATTTTCAGCCGCAGATTGATAAGATACTCCACCATCTCTAATCATATCGAATGGCGAGCCGTACGTTGGACTAGTATGTGAAAAATAATCATTTTGTTGCATATCTTGTGACTTTTTTCGAGCAATTGAGCTTAGTGACTGGTGTGCTTGTAATTCCGACAATCCATTATTACGTCTTTCAGCATTTGTTAACTCAATCACTTGTTGTTCCATTTCATTAATTCCTTCTGTTTGATCAGCTTCAGGGGCCTGATCTTCTTGCTGTTCATCCGCTTGTGGTTGCTGTTGCTCTTGTGCCTGTTCTTCAGGCGCCGTTTCTTGATGTTGCTCAGGATCTGCTATCGGTTGCTCTGGTTGCTGCTCTTGTTGCTGACGTGCTTGTCGTTCTTGTTGTTCTTGCCGTTGTTGTTGCTGTTGTTGTTGCTGTTGACCTGCTTGTTGTTGCCTGATTTCGATTTGTTGCTGCTCTTGTTGTTGCTGTTGAGGTACAACCTCAAAACGATATTTAGCTTCTTGAACTTTAACTGACCTTGTATGCGGGAATTCATTACTTGACTTTGTTGTACTTTCACTAGAAATATTGTCATCATCGTTTTCCATGATCGTATGATCTGTACGTTGTTGATGACCTTTTTGCAGACTACCATTGTGCTGGGCTTCAAATGCTACATCATCCCCATTCGCACACCCTCCAAGACATAAAAGTAAAAAAATCATTAACACCATTGTTGTCATTAATTTTTTCATCATTTGTAACTCCTTTTTAAATTTGATTTGTACTTTTATGATGGATTTTCAAGTCATAAAGTATAGATGGTAAATGTAGTTATAAAAACCGCAATGTGATAAAATGTTGTTGCAAATTTGCTGAACAATATTTTCATCTTCAATAAATTCATCTATAATAATCCATACAAACAAATTTGCCCCTATTCATGTCATACATGAAGTAGGTTATGCTAAACAAAAAGGAGGAATTAAACATGTCAGATGAACAATTAATGGGTGTCGAAGTTGGAGACATTATTCAAATAAATAAAGGTTCTGAAAAAGGTCAGACTGCTAAAGTGATTGCCGTTTATACAAACTCAGTCGCCATTGAATTAAATCGAAAAGAAGATAACGGAAAACCCGCACGTACGGTGATCAATAAAAGTAAATTTACCGTGAAATCGTAATTAAGTGTATACATTTGAAATCGACGCGAGTCATCGTGTCGGCATGCTCGTCCACGTGATCCGCTAACACGTTAAATAGAGCTATTTCTGATTAAGAAATACTCACCTCAGGTACAATTTGATCTATACACTGTACCTGAGGTGAGCAACTACTAAACGGATAGCTCCTATACACGTTTATTTATTGTGAAATTATCTTCCAACAGCAACCAATTTTGTGGAAATTCCCAACCTAAAACCCAGTAATACAAACCCCGCAGTCCCATTTCTTTCACTAAGTCAAACTTTGCTTGAATGCTTCGTGCATCCTCAAACCAGACTTCATGCTCAAGTCCCTCCTCATCAACATAAGTAAAGAATGGAGATTGGGCTTCCCAATCGTACTCAATCGCAGCATTGTATCGTGCAGCTAATTCTATGGCTTCTTGATGATCGATCGCTCTTGCCCTTGTTTCTCCTTCTACAAAAGGTAAGGTCCAGTCATAACCGTAGAGCGGAACCCCCATCATGATCTTGTCATTAGGTACAACGCTCGCCGCATACTCGATGACACGTCGAACTTGGCTTATCGGAGCAACAGCCATCGGTGGTCCACCTGTCCATCCCCATTCATAAGTCATCAAGAATACAAAATCTGCAATTTCACCATGTGCTGCATAATCATGTCCTTCGTATAATACCCCTGGCATCCCAGGCTCTACTTGAGGTGCAAGTGCACTTGATAGGTAAAATCCTCGTTGCTCGAGCCTTGATTTTGCTTTTCTCATTAACTCATTGTACGGCTCACGGTTTTCAGCACCGAGGTATTCTAAGTCAAAATCTAAACCTAAATACCCTCTTTGCTCCATAATTGCGATCGCTTCATCTAGCAACTTGTTTTGTAATTCTTCACTTTGTAGTACTGCGGTTGCAACCTCGGTACTAAATTGTCCGTCTTCAATATTTGTGATCACCATTAACGGTACAACCCGATCCTCATAAGCCGTATTAATGATCACTTGATCATTAATCGGGGTTAATGAACCATCTCGATTTAATTCGTAACTAAAAATTTGTAAGAATGTTAGATGTTCAGCAACCTCAGCGACAACCTCAGGTGATTCCTCCCCCGTAATCCCGAGATCCACATATGCACCTACATCGATGGCTGGCTGTTGCCGATGATAACTTTCTGGTACATACAACCGGTAACCTTCTGGAATGTGTTGTGGGAATTGTATATGGTTCATCGCTAAAATATGTTCAACCGGAACTTGATAACGCTGACTTAACTGCCAAACGGTTTCTCCTTGCTGTACCCAATGAAAACGCCCCGCAACTGGAATAACAATCGCTTGACCAACAACGAGTTGTTCTGGATTAGGTAATTGATTGGCTTCTATAATTTGTTGATACGGGATTTGATAGGCTTGCGAAATGCCCCACAATGATTCTCCCGGAGAGACAACATGAATTTGCACGATCTAGCCCTCCTGACCTTTGCATTTCTTTTCCTTACATCCGTATTCAAACCATACGAATCAGATGCCTGACCTTAATCAAATGATTGTTAAATCATATAAAAAAGTACTTTACCCTTTAAATCATTACTTCTCTCACTATTTTTTGTCGATTTTTCAAACATTGTTGAATTCCACGGCTATATGTGAGGTAAATCACACTCTTTTTCTTTCATAACTACTATGATTTGAATATAAAGAGACAGGCGAAAGAGTCTAAACAAAAACTATTGGGGGAAAAAGATATGGCAAGAATTACTGAATGGAATCCCGAAAATGAAGAATTTTGGGAAAAAGAAGGAAGAAAACACGCGAAAAGAAACTTATGGATATCAGTTCCTACATTAATGATGGCTTTTATCGTTTGGCAAATTTGGTCAGTCGTAGCGATTCGCCTAAACGATGTTGGCTTCCAGTTTACGGATGAGCAATTATTTACGTTAGCAGCCATTCCAGGGTTAGTTGGGGCGACTTTACGTTTTGTTTATACATTTGCAGTCGGAAAATTTGGTGGCCGTAACTGGACTGTTTTCTCAACAGGTATCTTATTATTACCAACTGTTGGTATCGGTTTTGCTGTTCAAAATCCAGACACGCCGTACTGGGTGATGCTTGTACTTGCTGCCCTTTGTGGACTTGGTGGCGGAAACTTTTCATCTTCATCTTCAAACATGAGTTTCTTTTTCCCAAAAAAGGAAAAAGGAACAGCACTTGGAATTAATGGTGGCTTAGGAAATATGGGGGTGTCCGTCGTACAATTTATGACACCACTAGCTATTGCCGTTGGGACATTTTCATTTATTGGCGGCGAAGGTCAAGTTTTACCTAATGGTTCAGAAATTTGGTTACAAAACGCAGCATTTATTTGGGTCGTGCCGATTATTGCTTTAACAATCATTGCTTATTTTGGGATGGATAATTTACCAAATACACAGCAATCTGCGAAAGACCAGTTCGTCGTTGTCAAACGCAAACATACATGGATTATGACTTGGTTATATGTTGCAACATTCGGGTCATTTATCGGCTATGGGGCTGCATTTCCATTATTATTAAATTCATCATTTCCCGAATATGCTGGTTTAGCCTTCATAGGAGCCTTTCTTGCCGCTGCATTCCGTCCGGTTGGTGGTTGGCTTTCAGATAAGTTCGGGGGGGCAAGAGTTACAGCTTATACGCTTATTCTTATGACTCTTGGGGCGTTATCTGTGATCTTCTTTCTTGGACAACAAAGCTTCTTCGGGTTCTTAGTTGCCTTTCTAATCTTATTTATGGCATCAGGTGCTGGGTCAGGATCAACATTCCAGATGATTCCAATCATCTTCCCACCGAAAGAAGCTGCACCAGTACTTGGATTTACAGCAGCTTTTGCGGCTTATGGATCATTCTTAATTCCGCAATTATTTGGTTGGTCTTTAGCATCAACTGGTGCATACGTGACAGCATTATATATCTTTGTTGCATTTTATGTCATTTCAATTTTACTCAACTGGTTCTACTACCAAAGAAAAAATGCAGAAGTTAAATGCTAAAAAAAACAGAGAGGACACGTGGTGTCTTCTCTGTTTTCTTAATGATTAGTTTATCGTTTATGTAACGCTCCTCATTACATTTATACTTCTATCGTCCAACCGTACTCATCTGCTTCAACACCGGTTTGAATCCCGGTTAACTTATCATATAACTGCTTTGCCAATTCACCTGTTTGACGGTGATTAATGACCACCTGGTGTTCTCCCCAGCTAAGTTCACCAATTGGAGATATCACAGCAGCTGTTCCCGTTCCAAACGCCTCTTCTAGCGCTCCTTCTTTATGATATTGAAACAACTCTTCGATCGTGATTTGCCGCTCAATAACAGGGATTCCCCAGCTTCTTAACAATTCAATTGTGGATAAACGCGTAATTCCTTCTAATATACTTCCATTTAATTGTGGCGTAACGACCTCTCCATTGATTTTAAAGAAGACGTTCATACTGCCAACTTCTTCAATATACTTCTTTTCCACCCCGTCTAACCACAATACTTGAGAAAAACCTTCTTTCGTTGCTACTTCTTGTGCCTTATATGCGGATGAGTAGTTCCCTGCTGTTTTCGCTGCACCTGTTCCACCACGTACCGCTCTTGTGTATTTCTCTTCTACCTTGATCGTTACCGGATTGATTCCTTCTGCATAGTAAGACCCTACAGGTGATAATATGATCATAAATTTATATGTTTTTGAAGGGGCTAACGAAAGGTTAGGTTCAGTAGCAATCACAAACGGACGAATATAGAGTGATGTTCCTGGAGTTGATGGAACCCAGTCCTGGTCAATCTCAATTAATTGTTTTAGATATTCCAATACTTGTTCTTCATCAATTCTTGGAATACTCAGCCGTTCACTTGACGTATTTATACGCTGTAAATTTTTCTCAGGTCTAAATAATAAAATTCGGTTCTCTTTCGAACGATAGGCTTTTAACCCTTCAAACACCGTTTGTCCATAATGAAAAATCATGGCTGCAGGGTCTAATGTCACCGGCTCGTAAGGTACAATCCTAGGATCATACCAGCCCTTCCCTTCTTCATAATCCATGATAAACATATGATCTGTATAATGCTTTCCAAACACAAGTTGGTCTGAAGCCGGTTTCTCTTTTTTAGATGAACGTTTAACAACAGTAAGTGTATGATCACTCATTTATATTCCCCTCCAAATAATTATTGTAATGTAATGAAAAGAATAGTGTTTCATTTATTTTAAGTATTTCGTCAACACTTTACAAGTAGAAATGTTCAATCTGTTCTAATAATACTGTAAAATGATCATGATAAAATAGAAGAAGGGAGCACTAGATCTCACTTCTTCTATTCATGAGATATTATTCGTAAGCCCTCACACCATCAAATATCGTTTAGCATGGCAATCATCACACATTGAAAATGGATATTCCCATGAAAGTTCACGACGACAATACTTACAGCGTTTCGTAAAATTTTTAACATCGGTATTTATAGAATCATGAACTTCGTTGCTAATTTGTTCGCGAATTCGCTCCCAATAGATGGCTTCGGTTCCTCGATTAAGACGGTACAAAAACAAGAGATGTAGGCCAACGGCTTGATAAGATAGCTCAAGCTCTTCAAGGCTATCATGCCGAATATTTGGTTCAGGAAGTTCACGGCCGCCAACGATGGCAAACATCATCTGACGCCATTGTTTTGTAAGCTCAGGAATTTTTTTCGAAAACGGCATATGCAAGAATCCATAAAGGTCCATTAAAGACAATCGACCTTCGATTTCAGAACCTCGAATGGTCGCATAAAGCGCACGCTCCTCTTGGAGTGAAGCTTTCTTCGTGCCAGGTGGACTCTCAAATTTCTTCCATAATTCAAAAAAAGTTCCTAGATCACGATAATGCTTTTGAAAACGCTCAAACACGCTAGGGGTTGGTGCAATCGCAAACGTATGGACTGGTTTATCCTCTTGCATGAGTAATCGTCTCATCTTCTTAATCTCCTGGGTAAAAGCAACTTTCCCCACATCATAAATTCCTTTTCGCCCAGCTCTACCGGCAATTTGCTTAATTTCTTGTGAGGTTAGTCGGCGTCTTCGAATACCATCAAACTTTTCATTCTCAAGAAATACAATTCTACGAATCGGCAAATTAAGCCCCATACCAATCGCATCCGTTGAGACAATAACCGTCGTCTCACCTGCAATAAACTGTTGCATTTGCTTCTTTCTCGTTTCTGGAGGCATGCTTCCGTAAATTAAACTTACAGAGTGACCATTTTTTTGAAGTTTAGCTGCTGTTTCTAGTACACGTTTCCTAGAAAAACAAACAAGAGCGTCACCAGTGCTCGTCTGTTTGATTTTAAAAGGCTTCTTTTCAACTTGTAATGGGATGTCCCTGCTGTACTCATGTACTTCGATCGCCGAATCTCCTAACAGTTGGAACATCATCTCTTTTGCATTACGACTTCCGATGATATGGACTTCCTTTGCATTCGCTTTTGTAATTGCTTTATACCACGAAAAGCCGCGGTCTTTATCAGCAATCATTTGTGCTTCATCAATAACAATGACATCATAGGAATCATTCTCACGAAACATTTCAACTGTACAGGCAATATGGGTTGAACCATGAACAATTTTCTCTTCTTCTCCCGTCTTCAACGAGCAAGGAACCCCTTCATAATTTAATTTATCGTACACTTCAAGTGCAAGTAATCGTAACGGTGCTAAATACAAACCGCTCTCTGCTTCTTTCATCCGTTGTAAGGCATGATACGTTTTACCAGTGTTTGTTTCACCAATATGTAAAACATAACGAATGTTTCGTCCTAAAGGTGGGTTGTACTCCCTCCCAAAAATATCCTCAAGAATCCGTGCCTCTTCTTCCTCTTTACGCGCTAGCGCAACCGCTCGTTCTTGTTTGCGTTGATCACGTTTATAGAAATCTTGTTCATAAATCAAACGATGCTCCTCTATATCAAAGCTAGTCTTTGCTAGAGCCAGGAGGTCTGAGAGGTACTCCTCTTCAATCATACCAAAAAAGTCGTTTTGCAACGTTTGTAGAAAGTTACCAATCAATCGTTCAATAACCTCGCCAGTTAAGCGATGGTTATACGCCTCTTCATACTGATGAATGTACCGTTGTGGCATTTGATTGAAGACCTTCTCAACCACTAGCGAAGCAAGATACGAATCAATCAATGGCTCGTATAAGGCGCCGTAATAAATATAGTCTTCATTACTACCGTCTGGATATTTTGTGAACAATTCAAAAAAGTCGGACATTAGTTCATATCTCGATGTTTCATCAACCATTCGGGTACTACCTGATCTGTTTTCGAGATCCTTACCTACTTGCAAGGCAACAACATAACGAAGCTGTAAAAAAAGCTCTAGCCGCTGGCTTTTCATAAGCTGTATAGCGAATTTTTTTATCGTTTCTTCTGTTTCCATTCGCTTTTGTTCTTGTTCTCGTTCATAGGCCTTTACCTTCGCTTGCTCATACCGTCTCCTCCATTCCTTTTCTTGACCGATAAACACCTCATCAAGCCATCCCCTCACATAAAAGGGCTCCTCTGTCTTTATTTCATTGCGAAAGAGCTTATTGACATGCTTTCGGTTAACACCATCAATGTCGTAGCCTCGTTCTTGTAAATAACTGTTTTTGATTTTTTTTGGCACCTTATTTGTCGCTTTATTTAACCAGACATTAAACCAAATCTGCTCAATGTATTCACTGCGATCTTCTAAAAACTGCTGATACGATGGCAAGTCTTCTTGAACACCTAGGTATTGGTCAAGATCTTCAAGGACCTTCTTTTTTGTATGAGCCACGGCATCATGGTACACTGCTGTTAACTTTTCCAAGACACGACTCCTTTCGTTACATCCAATTGATTTATCTCTTACTGTAGCAAAAGGTGTGAATCGTTGACAACCATTTCCAACAGATATAACAGAGCTACGAAATGTTCATAGATGAAATCATCTGTGTATTCTACACTATTATTATATGATTGATGAGGAGGATAAAACATTGAACGAAAAGTTAGTTCGATCATTAACTTTTTTTCGCTTGACAGTGTGGAGTTCACTTCTGTTTTCCATTTGGTACTTTTTCATGAAAGGGGTAGAAACCATCGATGCCCTGACTGGTCGTATATTTTTTATTTATACAAGTGCCGCAATCTTGGTGATTATTTTACTTGTCGACCTTTTATTTTTGCTCGCTCTCTATACCTATCTAAAAAAATAGACGATCGTCGCTGCCTTTACTAAGGTCTTGCTGCGTTGTATGTTTGAATGAAGAGAGGCTGTCCCTCCATCCATTCAGCATAAAACACATGCTCAGGCTTAACAACTCCACTAAGATTAAGCTGACCATAGAGCCATTCCTCCGTAAATCCGGCTTCTTCAATGTTATCCCATAATACTTCACCATCAAGGATCATCGTCACTGGTAAATACACAGGTTCCACCTGCACATTCATATCTTTTCGAGTTAGGTTTTGATTTTCTGTTTTTTTAAGTACATTTATCGTTCCATTTGCCTCTAGAATCGCATATTCAACTTCACGGACCGAGAAGACATCTTTATCACGCAACAAATGCTGCAACTGATTTAAATCTAATTTATTTTTCTTTAACTGCTGACGGTCAATCCGTCCATTACGAATAACGATCGCTGGTGAACCCTCGAGGATCGACCTTGTCCCCTTATACCGTTGCGTTAAAAATTCAACAAAAGAAATTAACGTTCCCCAAATAGCTACCGCATAAAGAACATAATGGATGCCTATTTCTTTATCATAAATGGCATTCCCAACCAATTCACCTAAAACGAGCGCAGAAATAAAATCAAATGGTGTAATTTGAGTAATTTGCGTCTTTCCTAATAACTTGGTGATCAACAGTAGTGCCAAGAATCCGGCTAAAAGTTCGAGAGTTAAATGAAAAAAGTTTGTATTCACGCCTACCCCTCTCTTTTACTATCCTCATAAGAGTGAACAAGCATTTTATTTAAATCGAAAGTTCTATTGCAAGTTCAATCATTGTTTTATTCAAGTGATGTGGTGCGTTAAAAACCTCATCATAATCAAGCTCAACCAACTCGTTCTTTTGAATCCCAACAGCTCGGCCTTGTTTACCTGCAATCAACAACTCGATTGCAAATGCCCCTAACCGACTCGCTAGCACACGATCAAATCCTGTTGGTGAGCCTCCGCGCTGCAGGTGACCTAATACGGTTACTCGATTTTGAGTATGGGTCTCTTTTTTCAGCTCATCAGCAAATGCCATCACATCACCGACACCTTCAGCAAAAACGATAATGCTATGTTTCTTCCCTCGTTCGGCCCCGTGCTGAAGGCGTTTCACAATCTCATCCATTTGATAGTTACTTTCCGGTACAATAATCGTTTCTGCACCAACGCCAAGACCAGACCATAAGGCAAGGTCACCAGCATCCCGTCCCATCACTTCCACGATAAACGTTCGTTCATGAGAACTAGCCGTATCGCGGATCTTATCAACTGCATCAATAATTGTGTTTAAAGCGGTATCAAAGCCAATCGTGAAATCGGTACCAGCGATATCATTATCAATGGTACCCGGCACACCAATCGTCGCTATTCCATGTTCATTTAATTTTTGTGCCCCACGGTAAGATCCATCTCCACCAATGACAACAACGCCATCAATCCCTTTTTCACGGAGCTGGGCCACTGCCTTTTTTTGTCCTTCTACTGTTTTAAACTCTTCACTCCTTGAACTATGTAATATCGTACCGCCACGATGAATAATATCGGCCACAGAACCTAATTGAAAGCGCTCAAACTCACCATTAAGTAAACCAGCATAGCCACGAAAAATGCCGTACACTTCAACATTATGATACAAAGCTTTACGAACAACCGCGCGCACAGCTGCATTCATACCTGGAGAATCGCCGCCACTCGTTAACACACCAATACGTTTCATTTGTTCCCACTCCTTTTTTCGATTGCTACTATAATTTTGATCCATTTTTATCGTTTCTAACCATTATTCATTCAGACAAGCAAAAGAAGGAGCAGTCCCACGTATAAGTGAGGGCACACCAATGATCACATTAGGTAGTTGCACCTTCTCTCCTTGAACCAACCTCTTTTACTCTAGTGAAAAAATTCATCCATTAACATCGCTATTTTCCCTTACTGGCGTACTCCGCTCCTATCAAATGAAAAAAAGAGCTAACCCATTAGGGTCAGCTCATTGTTCCATTAGAAGATATTCGTTTTTACGTCAACACTCAGACACCATTTCTTATTTTGCGAAAACGTGATTTCCAATACGGATGGTCTCTTGACGTTGAGCATTCCAGTGGTTTGTTGCCGTTTCTGGATTATAGAAGAACAATGAACCATTACCAAGCCCTTGAAAAGCTAAAGCTTCATTAACCGCTCGTTTCGCCGACTCAGTTGCTGGTTGATTAATGGTCCCGTTAGACACAGGGGTAAACTGTCGGTCTTCATAAATAACCCCACGGATTGAATTTGGAAATTCATCACTTTTTACTCGATTCAATACAACAGTCGCAACAGCTACTTGCCCCGCGTAAGGTTCTCCCTTCGCTTCAGCAGTAACGAGTTGTGCTAATAATTGTTTTTCATCATCTGTAATCGTAACAGGGATAACCAAGCTCTCACCAATATCTAAATGATCTTCAATTTTATTATTTAATTCTTTTAATTCATTCATCGAAACCCCGTATTGATTTGCCACAATCCATAACGATTCACCTGCTTGTGTATCGTGTACAGTTGATGCTTCTGCACCCTCATGTCCAATAAAAATTACTGACAGAGCCAATGTCATTGTCATCATTAATTTACGCATTCTATTACCTCCTATGAATCAACCATTTGCTATATATCGATAGCATGTGTACAAGACTAACAGGTTCATAGAATTGATTCATTAGGCGGTCGTTGGTTTAGCCTCCAGTATTTAGGGAACAAACAAAGAACAAGCTCTCTTCATATGAATGTTCATATACAAAAAAACGAGCAAGAGTTGCTACTGAAAGCATCTCTTACCCGTTTTTACTAGCTTATCATTCACTAGTTACTTCCTATTCATTTCCACCTGGTGTGAATGTACGTTTTGAGAATTCATCATCAAGCATAAACAACGCATGTTTATCATTTTCAACCAACTTCAATTTGTCGATAATCGTATCGAACATGGCCTCTTCCTCGACCTGCTCATCTAAGAAAAACTTCAAAAATTGAATCGTTGCATGCTCGCGTTCGTCCATTGCAATATCGGATAGCTTATAAATCCTTTCCGTTACCATTCGTTCATGCTCATAGCCATGCTTATACACATCAAGAATGGAATCGAACTCATTTTTTGGCGTGTCATAACCTGTAATCGTCGCTCTCTTGCCACGATCATTAATATAGTTATAAAATTTCATTGCATGAAAGCGTTCTTCCTCTGCTTGAACTAAGAAGAAGTTAGCAAAGCCATCAAGACTTTGGTCCGAACACCAGGCTGCCATTGCCATATATGTATGAGCTGACTCAAACTCAAAGTTCATTTGTTCATTTAATGCCTCTAATAATTTATCACTTAACATATAGTAACCTCCATTTATTTAATACAAACTCATTACCTATTATAACAGTAAATATTCCCAATGATAAAATGAAATGTAAACAATGATAACTTTTCTAAACTCTTTTTAATGAAAGGATCGCATATCATTATACTACCACTGTCTTTGACTAGTTATTCCAACAAGATACCTATTACAATTTTTTAACAAACAAACACGAGGCCGCTATACGGCCTCGTGTTTGTTTGCTTCTTCTTTCCTTCTTTTCTTCTTTAAGAAAAGTTCTCTTCGTTTTTTCATCGCTTTGGTAATGTATCCACCTTTAAAACTCCGTGGTTCATACGAAGCGACAAAAGCAGATGGCTCATAATCACTAATAATACGGTAAAATTCCTTTTCACGATCACGCCTTGCCGTACAATCTAAGCGGTATCGCATCGAATTCATACCCTCAACTTCACTCGTTGAAACACTGAATCCTACTTCTCGAAGACGATTAATCAACTCAACATTTTTATGTGGAATGTTAGCTTCAATGGTTACATAGCCAATCGCTAATTTCTCCTCTAACATCCCCCCTAGGTAAACCCCAAGTCCGAAGCCTAACGCATAAGCAACCATATTCATATAATTCGATAAATCACTAAAGACAAGCCCTAAGGCACCTACATATATAATACCTTCCAACATTCCCATCGCAGAAGCTTGGGTTTTCATACCTTTTACGACAAGGATTGTTCGAAGAGTCAAGACAGGGACTAACGCTAACTGAGCAACAAAGATAATGAACGCCTGTAACATCACTCATCCTCCTTTACATCAAATAAACCTAGATAAGTGTAACAGAAATTCATCAGGAACATAACTATATTAAAAAAATTTTCCCTATTGACATTCTAGTTACTCTTCTTATGATACCCTGTCTCTCACTCAAGCAAACATGTTACTGGATGATTTCTGATTATGATTGTCTACAACGCCGAAAACTCATCAACTAATCCTCCAAACGTTGAAAGCGCCTGCTCAATCGGTTCTGGTTTGGTCAGATCAACACCTGTTGCACGTAATAAATTTAATGGGGTATCTGCGCTTCCACTTTTCAAAAATGTGAGATAAGCATTTAACGTTTGCTGATCCCCTGTTAATAATTGGTCAGCTAAATGAATCGCCGCTGCATAACCAGTCGCATACTTGTACACATAGAATGGGCGATAGAAATGTGGGATCCGTGACCAGCCAAATTTCACTTCATCATCAATCACTAGCTCTTCGCCATGATACTCCCTGAATAAACGTTCATAAATGGAATGGAAAACATCAGCGTTTAATGGTTCTTTAGCCTCTGCTTTTTCATGCGTAATCTTTTCAAACTCAGCAAACATGACTTGTGTAAACATCGTCCCTTTGAAACTGTCGATAAAATGATTTAATAAGTACTTTTTCATTTGCTTATCGTTCGTACGCTCGAGCAAATGACGAATGAGCAGCACTTCATTAACCGTTGACGCAACCTCAGCAACAAAGATCGAATAACCAGCGCGATTAGGCGGTTGATGTGTTGAGCTGTAATAAGAGTGCATCCCATGCCCACATTCATGGGTTAATGTAAATAAACTATCAAGGTCGTCTCGGTGATTGAGCAAAATAAATGGATGGACACCATATACACCGATGTTGTAGGCACCTGATCGTTTCCCTGGTGTTTCCCGAACATCAATATATCGCTTTTCCTTAAAGCCGCGTAACGTCGATACATATTCGTTTCCGAGGGGCTCTAAACTTTCTAACATCGTCTCATACGCCTCATCAAATGAAATGTCTTTTTTCACGCCATCCACAAGTGGAACGCTCAAGTCATATGCTCGTAATTCATCAACGCCTAACATTTCTTTTCGCACACGAACATATCGTTTCATCGGTTCGAGGTTCTGTTTTGTCACCTTTATTAAGTTTTCGTAGACTTGTTTTGGGACTTCGTCAGCAAAAAGCGACTTTTCCAACGCTGATGGATAACGGCGAAGGTTTGCCATCAATACATTATTTTTTACCGCCGTTGCTAACGTAGATGCTGTTGTATTCTGCAATTGGACATATGGTTTATAATAAGCTTTATAGGCTTCTTTTCGTTTTTGACGATCCTTATCTTCAATTAACTTTGCATACATCCCCCTCGTTAGAGAGACTTTTTCTCCATCATCATTGGTGACTTCTCCAAAAGCAATATCGGCATTGTTGATCATCCCAAATGTTTTCCCAGGTGAGGAGAGCGCATCCCCCATTTGCGAAAGCACTTCTTCCTTCTCTTTCGATAATACATGATCTTTATAACGGTACAATTCATATAAATCATCTTCAAAATAGGTCAACTCTTTTACTTCTTCTAAATATTGTTTTAAAGTGGATTCATCAAGACTTAATAAAAATGGCTTAAAAAACGAGGTGGCAGCACTGATTTGTTGGCCGACCTGACTGATGCGCTCAAGTAATGCTTGAGATTCATTCACCCTCGTATCGGTATCTACTTTTAGCATCGCGTACACATACAGGCATTTATAGACTAAACCAAGCTCTTCCGAAAGCTTGAGATACTCAAGCAAATCTTGCGCTTGATGGATCTCACCGTCAAATGAGCTTAGCTTCTTTACCATCTCTAGAACATTCGCAAAGTCTTGCTCCCATCGATCAAGGTTTGAATATAAATCCTCTAACCTCCATTTTTCATGGACTGGTACGTCATCCCGCGATTGAAATGTTTTCATCAACAAAACTCCCTTCATGATTACTTATGTAACGATTTACACTTGTTTCCACCCTCACTATACACATATGTATTCGATCTGTCTTATATTTTAGATTATCATTATTACCAGCTTGAGTACGAATTAAAAGTTGGCAACCTCCGATGGTTGAAAGATCTATTTAAAAACAAGTGAGTGTACGATAAAATATTTACAGAATCTTTGAAAGGAGAAAAGCGATGGAGAAAATCTTTTTCATTGAAACAGGCATGGGCACTGATGTCCATGGTCAGGATGTGACAAAAGCCTCGGTTCGCGCGGTCGAAAACGCCATTCACTCAAATTCCATGCCAGGCTTACGATCTGTATTGCCTGAAAATAAAATTGAGAACATGCGCGTCAATGTCAAACTTGCCGTCCCTTGCGACCTCGATCAGGTAGATAAGGAAGCTATAAAAGAAGTGTTGCCATATGGGGATATCACGGTTGAGGTCACCCATGGAGGGATGTCTACAACAAGTGGCGTCGTCTTAAAAGACAAGGCTGATAAAAACGATCAAATGTATATTGTTATCGCAGCAATTGAAGTCGGGTATTAATATAAAAAGGGGACCGAAAAAAATTGCACCTCACTTTAGGTCCCCTCCCCGACTGTACATTATTTGTTGAAATCCCCTAAACGTGCAAAGAATTGTTTCAAAAATTCATAAAATAACTTCTCGGTTGGTAACAGTTCACGTTCACTAGGGGTGACGACCCCCACCGTACGAGTCACTTCCGGCTCACTAATTGGAAGCTTCACAGTTGAGCGTGGCATACTGTCAATTAATGTTATTTCTGGAATCAGTGTCACACCTAAACCTGCAGACACTAGACCTTTAATCGCATCAATATCCTCCCCCTCAAATGAGACATTCGGTTGAAAACCTAACTGTTGACAAGCATGAACGACTATTTCCCTTAAAACAAAGCCTTCAGGATATAAGACAAACGAATCATTCCGTAATTGATCAAGCTTAATGGAGGATTGATCTGAAAATGGATGATTGATCGGTAAAAGGGCAACAATATTCTCAAGAAACAAGATTTCTGCCTGCACTTTTTTTTCATGCTTAGGGATCGGACCAAGTAACGCCATATCAAAATCACCTTTGACAACCGAATCTATCAACGATCGATACGAACCTTGAGTAAATTGAAAGGTTATTTCGGGATATTGCTCTCGAAAAGCAGATATAGCTGTCGGTAGGGTGTATGTCGCCATACTACTCGGGAAGCCAATTCGAACGGTACCACGTTCTGGCTGTAAATATTCAGCTACTTCCCGTTTTGCATTATCAATCACCTGCATCGCTTCTTTCATATGAGCTAAGAACATGTTACCGATCGGTGTGAGCTTCACATTTCTTCCATCACGAATAAACAGCTTGACACCCAATTCTGATTCTAAATTGAAAATCTGGCGACTAACAGCTGACTGTGCAACATGCATCGCATTCGCAGCCTCCGTCACGTGCTCTCGCTTCGCTACTTCAATAAAATAGTGAATCTGTCTTAATTCCATGTATTCCTCCCTATTTTGTAACTAATCTCATTTCAGCATTGTTTATATCTAAATTATATATTGTTTTAGATCGATTTAAAATTATAAAATACATGTATGCAAACGCGTTATATAATCTTACAAAATCGTTGAAATCTTACAAGCGATCATGGAACATCAATCCAAGTGAAGGTAGATGTATCAACTAACACTTAATTATAAACAAAAAGGGGAGATTTTAGAAAGATGACAACATTACAAGAAACAAAACCAACAAAGGAAATGCTAAATGCTAAAGAGTATGTAAATAATGTTTTTGAATTAGTTAAGCAGCGAAATAGCAATGAAAATGAATTTCACCAAGCAGTTAAAGAAATTTTTGATTCACTTGTACCAGTGTTTGCTAAAAAACCGATCTACATGGAACATGGTATTCTCGAGCGTATGGTTGAGCCTGAGCGAATGATCACTTTTCGCGTTCCGTGGGTAGATGACAACGGAAAAGTCCATGTCAATCGTGGCTTCCGTGTACAGTTCAATAGTGCAATTGGCCCTTATAAAGGTGGCTTACGTTTCCACCCTTCTGTTAATGCTAGTATCATTAAGTTCTTGGGATTTGAGCAAATTTTCAAGAATTCATTAACAGGCCAGCCTATCGGTGGAGGAAAAGGTGGATCAGACTTTGATCCAAAAGGAAAATCAGATAATGAAATTATGCGGTTTACTCAAAGTTTTATGACTGAACTGAGCAAACATATCGGCCCTGATACAGACGTTCCAGCAGGTGATATTGGTGTTGGCGCACGCGAGATTGGCTATATGTTCGGTCAATATAAACGACTTCGCGGTGCGTATGAAGCAGGCGTCCTTACAGGAAAAGGTGTCGGCTACGGTGGAAGCTTAGGTCGTACAGAAGCAACAGGCTACGGTACCGTTTACTTCGTTCAAGAAATGCTCAAAGACAAAGGTGACAGCTTTGAAGGTAAAACTGTTGTTATCTCAGGATCTGGTAATGTATCTACCTATGCAATTGAAAAAGCTACTGAACTAGGAGCAAAAGTCGTTGCATGTAGTGATTCAAGTGGGTACATCTACGATAAAAACGGAATTAACCTTGATACTGTCAAACGATTAAAAGAAGTTGAACGTAAACGAATTAGCGAATATGTCAATGAACATACTGAAGCTGAGTTTGTCGAAGGCTGTGGAGGTATTTGGTCTATCCCTTGCGATATCGCTCTCCCTTGCGCAACTCAAAATGAAATCGAGATAGCTGATGCTAAGTTATTAGTAGCGAATGGGGTTAAAGCGATCGGAGAAGGTGCGAATATGCCATCTACACTAGAAGCCATCGACCTATTCCTAGAAAACAATGTCTTATTCGGTCCTGCCAAGGCAGCTAATGCAGGTGGCGTTGCTGTTTCAGCCTTAGAAATGGCACAAAACAGCGCGAGATTAAACTGGACATTTGCTGAAGTCGATGAGAAGCTTCAAGAAATTATGAAAGATATTTATCGTAACTCTGTAAATGCAGCTGAGGAATATGGTCATCCAGGTAATTTAGTCATTGGTGCTAACATTGCTGGCTTTGTTAAAGTAGCCGATGCCATGATCACTCAAGGTGTCATTTAAGGAAGTCATAAAAAGGTAAGCAAGATAGGAGTATTCCTTCTATCTTGCTTACCTTCTTTTAGTTATCTTGCTTTTATAAACATTTGCACCCATGCTCCTTGATAAAAGCCAACTCCAATGGAATCAAATTGACCATTTAGGATATTTTGACGATGACCTGGAGAGTTCATCCAAGAATTCATAACCTCTTGAGGCGTTTTTTGACCTTTTGCAATGTTTTCTGCTGCCGTTGTGTAACTTATCCCAAATGTTCGCATCATATCAAACGGAGATCCATAGTTCGGGCTCGTATGTGAAAAGTAATTTGAATTAATCATATCCTCTGCTTTTTTATGAGCGACATTCTTCAAATCTGCTCGATGAGTTAATGAACCTAACCCCTGCTTTGCTCTTTCTTGATTGACTAACTGTACGACTTGGCCCTCAAAGCCACTGTGATGCTGAGCATCTGGCTTTAAGCGAATCACTTCACCAACTTGCATATTTCTAGGTTCCACATCTGGGTTTAACCGCATTAGCTCACGGTAATCCAGCCCATAGCGCTGGGCAATAAACCAAAACGAATCACCTGGAGAAACTTTATAATGAGAAAATGGTGGTTCTTCGAAATGTTGGATTTGAGCATGTGACTCAATCGCAGGAAAAACAAACATTAGAGCTAGTACGAATAAAAAAGTTTTCTTAATCACAAACATTACCTCCACTAAAATTATTATTTTCCGGTTGACTCTCACCTAGTTTGTAATTCTCTACGCTGCACTATGTATGTAAATTTGATTTTCTCCCATGATTTCTAAAAATACTTAGCCATTGACCGTGCGAGATATAAGCAGATCACAGTTGAAAAGGGAGCAAATCGCAAAATAACTCTCATTCCCCTTTCTAAATGCCAGTCACCTTCACACACAACCAATAATCGAAATTAAATGTCATTGCTAAATAACCAAATTCCTACTAAAATACGAAAATTGTAAACAGATTCAGAGAATAAGGTAGTCTACCTAAAAACGTTCTCTGTGTGACATACTAGCTTTTACTGAAAGGGGATCATCGTGTTAACGGATAAATTACTAATGAAAACGGACGAAACTCCTGACCCCGTTACCCTTCAAAGGGACTTTGAAGAACTAGAATTCCAAGTTTTTCGTATGCAGCAAAACTTAAAAGAAATCGCAAAAAAATGGCAAGTCATCGGAATTGATCAACCGAGAGAAAATCGTTGGGTTATTATCTATGCTCTTGATGACGGACATTCGTGTCGGGTCATGCTGAATGATTGTGAGGCCCCCTACCGTGGACAATGGGATTTCTGTATTCAAGCACAATATATAGATGAACACACTATTCACATCGGAGACATTAAAGGCGAAGAAAACCGTGGATATGGATCGGTCTGTATGTACTATTTAAAAGAAATTGCTAGAAAGCATAATATCCAGTTCATTCAAGGAGACATCGCCGAAAGAGATTGGGGGCATTTAGACCGACTCATTCACTTTTATAAAAAGCATAACTTTCAAGTCCAACTAACAACTGAACAAAAGACCGGTAAAATTATTTGCAACACTAATTAGGTTGTTAAAAGACCAATCTGGGTCACATGTATTTAAGCCCTATCAAAATCCGAACGATGATTCTAAATTTCCCCAATTGAATTAGAATACGTTCGGATTTTTCTGTTACGATGCTTTTGTCAATGTTATTGCTGTGTACAAGATCTACTGTGACAGTTAATTCCCGCCTCGGATAGTCGTCGCTTACCGGACCAAGTAAATCACCATTCAACATTTCAATTTATTCAGCAGTTAATATTGCCTACGTTAAAACTGAGAGTTAACATTCTAATCACTCTCCTTTTTAGATTGGAAGGTTTTAGTTATGTCCCAGCGCCGTTTTTACTTCTCCACCTAACCTAACGTCAGAACACTGGAAATCATGTAAGATCTTGTCGCAAGTTTTAATTTTCAAAAAATATAAAATCTAACAATTTTATGTTAAAATCAATTGTAAGCGTATACACACTAAGGAGGTCTTTTATGAAGTTAGAAGAGTTAATTCAACAGTTTCGTCAGTTCAAACAAACCAAGCCACAAGATGTAAATGAATTGTTAGACTTTATCCAACGTAGTTATATTTATGGGGAGCTTACGATTTCACAATATCGACAGCTGTTTAAGGAATTAAGTGAGCGTGGTGCTGAAAAGCCTATTTATTTCTCTGAAATTGGTATGTTCAACTCAAAGTTATTCTCATAACTGTTTCTCGTAGCTCTTTTCAACTTCAAACCTTTAATTTAAAACCTTTGATGCCACTTCGATGCTCTACATGGCTTTGAAGAACCATCGACATTTCTTATAGCAATACTTGTGCTATTTAATCGTCAAATAATGAGTTACTCATTATTTGACGATTAACAAATCCCCTTTTGTAGCTACATACGATAAGCACTGTATCTAAGGGACTAGCACTACCGCTAAATTGCCATTAGCGCCCCTTCTTTGTTATGGTAATTCAAATCCTTCCATGTTCTCCATATTATTTTCAATTAACTCAATAATTGTTGCTGCTTCTTCTTTACTAAATATAAAATTCGTCTCATCTTCAATTAAATCGTCATCATCTGTTTTGATCCGATTCACTCTGCGAAGTACGCCATCGCCTGTATCTTCTACGACTCCAAACTGGTAAGCAACTTCAACTTCGTCCACATACGCGTACGCCAATACTTCTGGGCTTGTCCACTCCACTTCTACAACCTCTTCATCAGCGTATTCTTGTTCATCATAATATTCGTCTTCACCGACGGCGTAATCATCTTCGTGAACAACAGAATATCCTTCGTCATCATGGATTACAACATACTCACCTTCATCATCTTCAACGGCTTCAAGCTCCATATAATCATGAAACGATTCATGAACAGCATCAACAATATCTTCAATATCAGGGAGTATTGTTCGTGAGGTCTGGTCTAAATTCATATCAAATTCTTCAATATAAAACTCTTCATTATGTGGGTCAAAAAACAACGTGCAGAAAAAGTCACGTTCCCCCTCATCATCAAGTTCAACATAAAATTCAATTTTTGGGTGTTTTGCAGCACGATCAATGGTCATCTGTCCTGTTTCATCGTATTTTTCACAAATCGATTCCATATAATCTTGCATTTCACTACAAACACGGTCAAACCACTCTAAAGACATTAAACATCCCATCCTTTATAAAATGATCAGTTATAGTATCTGTCCATCCTATCATAATTGCTCATTCCTTTTTCAACCAATTCATTTTTGGAAAAATCCGGAAGTTCCAAACAGTAAGCATACAATACTTTTCCTAATGTTTTTTCTATAATACAATAATAAAAGGTGGATATTTATCCGTAACGAGAGCCCGTAATTACGAGGGGGGGAACGAAAAAACGTGAACATGATGGTGGAAAACATCTGGAAAGGAGCTTACTATGAAGCCAAAAGTTCTAGCTTATATGCGCGTGGATGACCGCGTCATTGAAGATTTAAAAGAGGATTTCGATGTCACAACCTTTAGCAACGAAGAATACTTAGATGATCCGACATTTACTAAAGCCTTACAAGAAACAGAGGGGATCATTGGATTAGCTTTGCAGGTGACAAAGCAATTATTAGACAAAGCTCCAAAACTTAAAATTGTATCGAACGTTTCTGTTGGTCATGACAACCTCGATCTTGAAGAACTAACAAAACGAAATATTATGGCAACCAATACGCCAGGGGTGTTAGATGACACGACAGCGGATGCCGTTTTTGGACTTATGCTTTCTTCCGCCCGCAGGATTTCAGAGCTTGATCACCACGTAAAATCAGGAAAATGGAATATCTCCCTACAACCTGATCAATATGGGATTGATGTTCATCATAAAACTTTAGGCATCATCGGTATGGGAAGCATCGGTCAAGCGATTGCAAAGCGTGCCAACCTCGGCTTTGATATGAACATTCTTTACCATAACCGCACGAGAAACAAACAAGCAGAAGAAATGTATGATGCAACGTATTGCGAAAAAGATGACCTGTTACAGCAATCCGATTTCGTTTGCTTAATGGTTCCAGCTACACCTGAAACCCACCATATGATTAGTGAACGAGAATTCAAGTTAATGAAGCCTTCTGCCATTTTTATAAATGGTTCTAGGGGAAGTAATGTCGATGAGATGGCCTTGTATCACGCCCTAAAAAATAAAGAAATCCGTGCTGCCGGAATTGATGTGTTTCAGCAGGAGCCAACCGACCCAAGCAATCCATTGTTATCATTGGAGAACATCGTTACAACGCCACATATTGGTTCCTCCACAACTGAATGTGAATATAACATGTCAAAATTAGCAGCCGAAAACATCAAAAAAGGCTTACGTAACGAAAAACCACCAACCTTACTAAACGAGAGCGTTTTGAAAAATGGGTAGAAAGAGGCTTGGACAAAAGGTTTGTTTTTCACCTTTTTTCCGAGCCTCGAAGCCATGAGCGTTTCCACCACCATCTTTTAAAAGCCCGTTGTGAGTGGGTTTCTCACAACGGGCTTGTGGTGAGTGAAGCCATTGCCAATATTTTAACTAGTTTTGTCCCGACCCCTTTTATGATAATGTTTTTATCTCTTCTTGCAATTGACGAGAACGTTTGGCATTGCCTTCTGCAAAATTCATCAAGCGTAACTTTAATTCTCCATCTGTATGAATTCGTTCAGCTGAAATTAAATACGATCTCATCAGTTCTTCTTCTTGTTTGAGTGAATCTTGTAGCAGTTGCTTAATATCGTCAATCGATAATTGGTCTTCTCGATCGTTGTCTCGGTCATAATCATATTCATGGTTCATGTTATATCACCTCTTATCATTAATCATTACGACAAACATTGCGCAACTGTCGTGATTAATATGAGCCATAATATTACGATTTAACCTAACAAATTTGACCACTCCATTCAATCACTTAGACGAACGGCAGTACCATAAACTAATACTTCTGAAGAACCCTCCATAATCGATGACGACGTGTATCTTACACAAACAACAGCATCTGCTCCGAGTTTCTTCGCTTCCTCTATCATCTGTTTTTCCGCATACTCACGTGACTCCAAGAACATTTCTTCATATTCTCGCATTCTGCCCCCAACTAAATTGCGAAGTCCTCCGATGATATCTTTGCCTAGGTGCTTGGCTTGCACTGTGTTACCCTTTACCACTCCTAATGGTTCGATTGTTTTTCGACCTGGGACGTTTTCTGTTGTCACAAGCAACATTTACATCATCTCCTATCACCATTATCGTTACACGTTAACGTCTAACGCGCGCTGTTTGCTGCTTTCCCCTCTTTTTTCCTCTCCAATAAAATATTGGAACAAGTACTAGCACGACTAATAAAAAACCATACACGACAGTTTGAATTTCTAGGTTCATTAACCCTAGTGGTATAAATGACAATACTAATAAATACAATGAATTCCCTAAAAGTGTTCCGTAAAAATACGAATGGAATTTGATGGAACTGACACCTGCCGCGATATTGATGACACTTGTCGGAACAAACAATACATTTCTCGAAATAAATATATAAAGAAAAGCATTCCCTTCCATTTTGTCTAGTATTTGTTGATTAACCTTTTGCAAAAACCATTCTTGAAACAAGTAGCGTGCTAACCAAAAACAAAGACATGCACCGATCACACTCGTAAAAACACTCCAAAGATAACCGAACACAAAACCAAAAAACGTGATGTTTATAGTAACAACAATCAAAAGTGGAACAAACGTCGCGAGGTTTTGAACGATCATTACTAGAAATGTGACCACTAACAATAGATAGGAATGATCGGATAAAAGATTTTGTAGTGAAGTTAGATCTTCTTGACGTAACATTGAAATAAGCTCCGATTGAGAAAACACGAACAAAATGACAATAATTGCAAAAAAAGAAATAAATTTCATCCAGCTTTTGATCTGTCTTCACCTACTTACTTATTGACAATCCACTTACAACCATAACACCACCGCTTGAGTTCTTAAAGAATCGGTGACAATAACCTTGAGATCGATTCTTTAAAGCGAATGCGACGCGGTCGATGTTGGTATGAACGAAGCGTGACTTCTGTTGATCGCTCCATATCATTTTGAAATATTTGCTTCAATCGTCTAGATGTCGGTTTGTGATAAATAAATGCATTGACTTCAAAATTTAACTTAAAACTACGCATATCAATGTTTGCTGTTCCGACTGAACTGATTTTGCCATCGACGACAATGGTTTTCGCATGAATGAACCCATTGTCATAAATGTAGACTTTCGCGCCTGTTTTGAGGAGCTCACCAATGTACGAAAAGGTTGCCCAATACACAAACATATGATCGGGCTTATTAGGAATCATAATTCGCACATCTTTTCCAGAAAGAGCAGCTACACGCAACGTATCAAGAATACTAGCATCAGGAATAAAATATGGGGTTTGAATGTATATGGATTCTTTCGCAGAAGCAATCATTTTTAAGTACCCATTTTTCACTTGCTCCCACTCTGAATCTGGACCACTCGATACAACCTGTACAGCTGCATCTCCACGTATTTTTTTCGTTGGAAAATAACGACGTTCATACTTAATATAATTGCTCTTTGACGCTTGATTCCAATCCAGAATAAAACGCGTTTGCATCGTATCGATCGCAGGCCCTTTTATGCGCAAATGAGTATCACGCCAGTAGCCGAACTTCTCGTTCAGTCCAAGGTATTCATCACCAATATTGAAGCCACCGATATATCCCATATGGCCATCAATAATGATCAACTTTCTGTGGTTTCTAAAATTTAATCTTAAGTTAATATATGGAATCGCAGATGGAAAAAAGACACCGACTTCACCACCTGCATCCATTAACTGGCGAAAGTCCTTTCGAGATAATTTACGTGAACCCATATCATCATACAGCACCCGAACTTTTACTCCTTCTTTAGCCTTTTTAACCAAGGCTGAGATGATCTTTTGACCTAAATTATCGTTACGCATGATGTACGATTGGAGGTGAATATGATCCTCTGCATTTTCAATATCCTCTAAAAGAGTATCGAACTTTTCATTACCATCAATGAAGATGTCGATATCATTTTCCTTTGACAGTACAGCACCATTGTTTGTTAATTGCATAAATATTAAATCACGATACTCATCAACATTCGGATCTTTGAACGTAAAGTTCGGATCACGAATACTGTTCATCTGTTCAGAAATCTGGCTTTCGATCCCGATTTTTTGAATATCATCCCAATCAAATAGGCGTTTACGGCTGTAATTTTGACCAAAAATGAGATAAAAGATAAAACCAGCAAGCGGTATAAAGTATAAGACCATTAACCATGCCCACGTTGATGTAGCATCCTTCCGCTCTATAAAAATAATGATACTAGCAAACACAAAATTTAATAGAAATAATATAGCTAAAAAAATCGTTAAAATATCCATTGATTTCCTACCTTTAAACTAGAGACTTACTTGCTCTCAATTCTACCATTTATAGATAAGAATTGTAATACCTGGCATACGTGGCGAAGGAAAAGCGAAACGACTGATGGTTTTGCAGCTACCTTTAATTATTGCTCTCTTATACAACTATGCTCTCTTCATTCCCTTTATCCTTAAAATCCAAACTTGCTGGTAAAAGTAATCTTTATTCAAGAAAATGTTAGACCTATTCGTTTTTGCTCGACCGATCCCTTTAACGTTCTAAAATTATGCCTGAGGCGAATGTTACACTTGGGGCCCGTGGGGACCCCTGATCGATGAATTTATTGGTGAGCTAACACTTTCTGTCTCATCACATGATCCTTTAAAAATTGAATAAAAATCTCATCTCGAACTAAAGAGGCTGCATAATTTCTTTTAATATATCGCTCTGCTTCTGCAAACGAAGAAAATGACTTCTCAATTTGATCATCATTATAATCAATGGTCCACTCATCTTCAGCCATGGGATAAATAAAAAACTCATCTTCTTGCTGATTGTCGTATAAACAACCTTGTTTCGCCTCCTTCAAGTTATACCGGTTTCTAAATGCATCAATACGAAGTGGTTCAATCGCAAATGGTTCAGCAACATAGCATTTATAAGCTTCTTCTGTCAAAGAGCAACCAGACGCTTTAGCATGGCCACCGCCACCAAACTGACCGGCAATTTGTGATACATCAACCTCGTCATGCACGGTACGAAGGCTCATCCGTTTCCCACCAACACTAACGATTGCAATGTAATCGAGATGATCATTGGCTTTACCTAATTCATTCCCTAATTCTGAGTGATATGATTCTGCATGAACAATCCCAACACAATAATCGCCGATAAATGTTTGAACCAACTCTCTTCTCTTTTTGCGGACATATCGCTCGATTTTACCTTCTTCTAAATCTAATAACTTTGTTTCAAACTCATCAAACGAAAATTCTTGAGTGTTTTTTATTCGATCAATCATACGTTCCTCGAATTCATCTATGGAAAGCAAGAAAAAAAGGTCATTCAATCGTTTTGCTTTTATGTTTTCATTCTTGTCCCATTCCCACGTATCATATTGACGAACAAGTTCTACAAATTGGTCGAGAGTAGGAGTTGGTTCAAGCTGATTCGTCTCAATTAAATGGTCGTAAAAAAGAGACGTAGCTGAGGCTAATCGTCCGTCTTCATACTCAACTTGAACCGAACCCCAATCATATTCGTTAAAGTGCAGAGCTGTTTTGTGGTGATCGATTAACTGGATGTTCCCTCCATCCTGTACATAGGTGTCAATCCGTCGTTCATTGTCCTCATTAACCGATAAGTCAGTGATAAATACAACATCATCCTTTCGACCTTTGTCCAAAAAACGGCCAACTTGAACATCTAATCCTGAGACAGAGTTATACCGGACATCCACCTGCTCAGAAAATGCTATTTTGGCAACAACCCCACAGCCAACGCCATCTAAATCATTATGCGAATATAAACGATACATTGTTTCCCTCCTCTTTTTTTGATTTATTATGCTTCAAACGAAAAGAAAATATCGTTAACGAAAACAAATCATAAAGAAGATATGAAAAAAGACCAACGATCCCCTTTTTTCATATCTTCTTTGACGGCAATACTGCTTATGCTGCTTTATTAGAACCCGACATGCTCCAGTAATAGATTTTTGGAAGTGGATTGAATGCAACATACTCACGAACCAATGATCCTGCCACAAATGCTACCATTTGCCAATCAATCGCTTTGATCATCGTCCATCACTCCCCTCACGTTATCGTATTCCAATTATGAATTGTCCTATGACACATCATTGGATACTACCAGTCTATGTAGAAGCATTCCTATTGTTGTAATCTTAAAAACCAGGAGGAGTCGCTTCCCCCTGGTCAGTCCAACATACTATCTGTGTTGATCAAAATGCTGAATCACCTGTTTTGTCAGGTCGATTTCATTCTTGTATTTAAGCTCTTCATCGGTAATTTCAAGATAACCATGACAGCTGTGGACAAAAAGGTGTATTTTCTCGTCATTTACTGTATATGTTACTGGTCTATGAATCCGGGACTCAACTTCCCTCATCACTCGCTTTAGCTTTACATGATTAAAATCTAACGAATAAGTGGCCGTTCCATAGGCACTCGAAAGCATCGCAACTACTTTTGAACTTGCTCTCGTGTGTAGTTGCTCAATGACTTCAAAAATAAACGACGTTAAATGCGAAACATCGGAATAGGCTGAACGGTAAAGATCAAAAGCATAATTAATGAGAAATGTATCTTTACTCTCATCAAAATAATTAAGATAAAGAGCATCCTGCTTCTCAATCGTGTCCTTCTTTGCTGCCATTAAATCATAGATCCCTAGCGGTTCGTCCCAAAATTTTTTATAAGCAACTTCATCGACTTCTATGGTGATCGTTTCCTCACTGAACAACACATAGATCGGAGGATATTGTTGAAATTCAACAACTTCATCATTTGCTGAATGACATAAACACAAATGTGTACCTGGGGGAATATCATCAATTTCGATCGCTTTCCGGAAGTGCTTTCTCGGAAAATAAAAGACATAGCCATACTCGCCTTCATCTTTCATTAAATATTTTCGGTCAATCTTGATATCTTCTATCATATCCTCGCCACTTTTTGAAAATAAGAATTTAATAGCCACTTGAATCCCTCCCAACATGCGCAAGCCAATTGATAGGTTTTACTATATGGTTATGCACATGAGTTTGAAAATATATGTACAGACGGTTCTCCATGTTTAAAAATTCCTTACTTATTTTTCTCTCCGAGTCTTTGAAACTTTGTATAACTGCTTTATAATCGATGAAGTATGTTAGTGATCAAGCTTCTGATTTAACTATTTACCTTCTAGTTTACTTAAGACAAGAGAAAGGTGTTTTACATGAGTATATTAACCGTCAAAAATTTAAGCCATGGGTTTGGAGATCGAGCCATATTTAATGATGTCTCTTTCCGACTTTTACAAGGCGAACACATTGGATTGATCGGAGCAAACGGGGAAGGAAAATCAACGTTTATGAATATAATCACCGGGCAACTCCAACCGGATGAAGGAACTGTCGAATGGGCTAAAAAAGTGCGTGTCGGCTACCTTGATCAACACACAATACTCGAGAAAGGACAATCCATTCGTGATGTTTTAAAAGCAGCATTTCAATACCTTTTCGACCTTGAAGCGGAAATGAATGACATATGCGACCAAATGGCTGATGCAGACCCTGACACATTAGAGGCAATGCTTGAGGAAATGGGAACTATTCAAGACTTATTAACGAATAATGACTTTTATGTCATTGATTCAAAAGTGGAAGAAATGGCACGTGGTCTAGGGTTAGCAGACCTTGGTCTTGATAAGGATGTCAATGACCTAAGTGGTGGTCAACGCACCAAAGTGCTTCTTGCTAAATTATTACTTGAAAAACCAGATATCCTCTTATTAGATGAACCAACAAACTATCTTGATGAGCAACATATCGAATGGTTAAAGCGTTATTTGCAAGATTATGATAATGCCTTTATTCTTATTTCTCATGATATTCCATTCCTTAACAGCGTCATTAACTTAATTTATCATATGGAAGATCAAGAATTAAATCGCTATGTTGGTGATTATGATCACTTTTTACACGTATATGAAACAAAGAGACAACAGCTCGAAGCCGCTTATAAAAAGCAGCAACAAGAAGTTGCTGAATTAAAAGATTTTGTTGCCCGAAATAAAGCACGCGTATCAACACGAAACATGGCGATGTCTCGGCAAAAAAAGCTCGATAAAATGGATATGATTGAACTAAAGAAAGAAAAACCAAAGCCAGAATTTAATTTCAAAGCAGCTCGAACGCCTAGTAAACTGATCTTCGAAACGAATGACCTCGTGATCGGTTATGATGAGCCCTTATCAAAGCCATTAAATTTACGGATGGAACGTGGCCAAAAAATCGCTTTAGTTGGCGCGAACGGAATCGGAAAAACAACGCTGTTACGAAGTATCCTCGGTGAAATTAATCCATTATCTGGATCTGTTGAATTAGGCGACAACCAGTATACAGGCTATTTCGAACAAGAGGTAAAAGATTCCAACAATCAGACATGTATCGATGAAATATGGAGTGAATTCCCTTCTTTCAGTCAATATGAAGTTCGCACCGCACTAGCGAAATGTGGGTTAACGACAAAGCATATTGAAAGTAAAGTTGTTGTCTTAAGTGGTGGAGAAAAAGCAAAAGTACGTCTTTGTAAGTTGATCAACAAAGAAACGAATATTCTCATCCTAGATGAACCTACCAATCACCTCGATGTTGATGCAAAAGAAGAATTAAAACGTGCGCTCCAAGCATACAAGGGCAGTGTTCTACTTATCTGTCACGAACCAGAGTTTTATCAGGACGTCGTTACAGATACATGGAACTGTGAAACATGGACAACAAAATTGGTATAATGAATAAGCCCTTCGCTATAATATAGGCGAAGGGCTACAATCGTATGAGCTTGTCACTAGCTAGCTACTCATCAAGCTTTAGTTTGGCTAACGCATCGGCTAGAGCAGGATTAAATGGCTCTTCATTTTCCTTCTTTTGTTTTGACAAATATTTATTGACATCCTTTTTGGAAACCTTTTTGTTCTTTTCTTGTTTTCTTCGTTCATTAAAGGTTTTTAACTTTTCGCGATGACCGCATGGGCAAACGAACGTTTGACCTTCCCCTTCACCAACAAGCTTCAACTTCTTGCGACAGTTAGGACATCTTGCATTGGTGATCTTTGAAACATTTTTACGATGACCACACTCGCGATCTTGACAAACGAGCATTTTACCTTTTTTCCCTTTGACTTCGAGCATCAACTTGCCACATTCAGGGCATTTACTCCCTGTTAAATTATCGTGTTTAAACGCACGATCACTTTGCTTAATCTCGGTAACGATCGCTTTGGCATAGCCTTTCATATCATTAATAAATTGATATTTCTGAAGCTTTCCTTTTGAGATTAATTCAAGCTTTTGCTCCCATTCTGCGGTTAACGCTGGTGATTTCAACTCCTCTGGTGCTAACTCAAGCAGTTGCTTTCCTTTTGATGTTGGATAGATCCCTTTGCCTCTCTTTTCGATCAAAAAGCTATTAAATAACTTTTCAATAATGTCTGCCCTTGTTGCTACGGTTCCGAGACCACCAGTTTTCCCAAGTGTTTTTCTTAAGTCTTTATCATCCTTGTTCATGTACTTGACTGGGTTCTCCATCGCTGCAAGCAAAGTTCCCTCGTTAAAAGGAGCAGGTGGTTGAGTCTCCCCACTAGTCAACGTATATTCACTTATATTTAAACAGTCACCTTTATATACATCTGGTAACTGCTGATCCGTCCACTCTCCTGTCGTTTGCTCATCATCAACCTCTGTTCCATAAACCTCTTTCCACCCTTCTGAACGGACAACTTTCCCTTTGGCAAGGAGCTGTTCCTGTCCAATTTTCGCTCGAAGTGTTGTTTGTTCATACAAAAATGGCGGATAGAATACCGCTAAAAATCGCCTCACGACTAAGTCGTAAATTTTTCTTTCCTTATCGTTTAACGCATGAAGGTTTACCCGTTCTTCGGTAGGAATTATCGCATGGTGATCCGTTACTTTGCTATTATCTACGAAAGATTTATGAGGTTTTATCTGTTTCGTCGTTAATTTCGACGTAAGCTTTGCATATGGGCCAACAGAGCAAGCCTTAATTCGATCGTTTAAGGTCTCGACCATATCGGTTGTCAAATGACGAGAGTCCGTTCGCGGATACGTAACAACCTTATGTTGTTCATACAATCTTTGCATCACCGCCAACGTTTCCTTTGCCGAAAAACCAAATCGTTTATTCGCATCACGTTGTAATTCTGTAAGGTCATACAACTGCGGTGCAAAGCTTTTTTTATCACTTTTCTGGACTTCAACGACTTCAGCTTGTTTATACACCTTGACTTTCTCATAAATTTGATCTCTCTTTTCTTTAGAAAACGTCTTCGTATCATTCGATTGTTGATCTTGCCAAACAAGCGTCAACTGTCTGTCTGTACGTGCGGTTATACCATAGAATGGTTTTGGTTGGAATAACCGAATTTCTTCTTCGCGTTTAGCAATGATCGCAAGTGTTGGTGTTTGGACGCGTCCACAAGAAAGCTGTGCATTATACTTTGTCGTTAACGCACGTGTCGCATTCAAACCAACATACCAGTCCGCTTCTGAGCGAGCAACAGCCGCTCCATATAAATTATCGTATTCCTTGCCATTCTTTAAATGAGCAAACCCATCTTTGATCGCTTTATCTGTTACTGATGAAATCCACAACCGCTTAATCGGTTTATTCACCCGTGCCTTTTCAATGATCCACCGCGCCACTAGTTCTCCTTCTCGCCCAGCATCGGTTGCAATTACCACCTCTGACACATCACTTCGGTGCAGTTGTGATTTAACTGTGTTAAACTGTTTCCCTGTTTTTTTTATCACTACAAGTTTTAATCGATTCGGAAGCATTGGTAAATCTTCCAGCTTCCAAGATTTATAGGCATGATCATAGCTTTCAGGATCGGCTAGCGTAACCAAATGCCCTAATGCCCAAGTGACAATGTAACGATCACCTTCAAAAAAGCCATTTCCTTTTTTATGACATTGTAGAACTCTTGCAATATCCCTTCCAACAGAAGGTTTCTCAGCTAATACAACCTTTTTCTTCATCAAAACATCCTCTCAAAAAAACATCAATACATGTCCATTAACTATACCATAAAGCAAGATTACTTTTTAAACGAATCGTCAGAATGATTTTGAAGCGTAAGATATCAGTGGGTCTTTTTAAGTCATAGAAAAAAGCATTCTAAATGGCTATCTGCCCTTTTAGAATGCCTCGCTTTAACGTCACTGACCATTGATTCTACTATATTTCAGAAAAACAACACAGTACTTGTTCCTGCTGTAACTGTTTTCCCTTCCTGGTTCACCGCACGGATCTCCATCTGGACTGATTTATGTTGCCCCCTCTCTTCAACCTTTATCACTTCACCTTGACAAGTAAGAGTATCTCCAGGCTTCGCCATATGGCTAAACCGTACCTTCAAACGTTCAATCGACGCATTTTCTTTGACTAACGTACGTACATACTTCCCTAGAAACCCCATGCTCAACATCCCGTGAGCAATAACTCCATCTAACCCGGCTTTCTGAGCAAATTCATCCACGGTATGCAACGGATTAAAATCTCCAGAAGCCCCAGCATATTTAACAAGTTGGACGCGAGTAATCGGTGGGAGTTCTAGTTCTGGAAGCTGAAAACCAACTTCTACGATATCTGATTGAAGCGTTTTCATAATTTCAACCCCTTTTTTTAGAGACTTTGACGGTAAACAACCGTTGATTGAGCGGTTACAACCGGATTTTCCTGTAGGTCACTAGCAACCGTTTCAATGATAATTAGCGACATCCTTCCTGAACTCCCATGACGATCATATACATCTTTAATTTCGCTTTGTACCCGATATTTATCGCCCGGACGCATGTCTTGATGAAATTGATAATCCTGTTCACCATGGAGGACACGACGCAACTCAAACCCTGGCACATCATCTAACGGGCTCGGTTGTCCCATCGTCAGAATCGTGGCAAATGTAGGCGGGGTAATCAATCCCTGAAATGGCGTTTGTTTTGCATAATCCTCGTCTGTATACAAAGGCGATTCATCACCAACAGCATCGGCAAACCTCCGAATGTGACCTTTTTCTATTTCAATCCAATACGCAGGCCCTTTTTTCCCAATTAACGTTTTATCAACTGCCAAGTCACTCGCTCCCTTCCTTTACTTATACCGTCGGTTTACCAGCAACATAAATCACTTGACCTGTCACATACGAAGCTTCATCAGAACAGAGAAATCCAGCAACATTCGCAATATCTTCTGGTTTACCAGCACGTTGAATCGCCAATTGTGAAGACACGTTCTCAACCATTTGCTCAAGTGTAATCCCAATTCGTTCTGCCGTTTTTTTTGTCATTTCAGTTTCGATAAATCCTGGTGCTATGCAATTGACATTTACACCAAATGGGCCTAACTCAATCGCGAGCGTACGGGTCATGCCTTGTAAGCCAGCTTTTGCGGACGAGTAGTTGACTTGCCCACGATTACCTAACGCTGATGTCGAAGAAACATTAACGATTTTCCCATACTTCTGTTCAACCATATATTTTTGCGCCTCTTTTACACAAAGAAAAGCACCTTTGAGATGAATATCAACGACTGTATCCCAATCACTTTCTGACATTTTGAATAATAGATTGTCACGAATAACACCTGCATTGTTGATCAGAATATCGACACGTCCAAACTGTCTATGTACCGCCTCAAACGCCTTTTTTACTTCTTGTTCGTTTGAAACATCACACCCAACAGCGATGGCCTCCCCACCTAATGATTGTGCAAATTGTTCCGCTGCCTCGATATTAATATCAAATATCGCAACGTTCGCTCCTTCACTGGCAAACTTCTTGGCTACAGCAGCTCCAATACCTCTCGCAGCCCCGGTAACAACAGCAACCTTTTTTGTAAATTTCATCACAACCATCCTCCTCACAGATTCAAACACCCCACTAATAATACTAACCGGTTAGTATTATTAGTTTTCTGAATTTTAACATAACTCAGCGGTGGTGTAAATGTTAAAATCGAAACGAAAAATTCATCAACCTTCCAAACTTTTCATCTAACCAGGGGAACGGTCTGTAGTACACTGTAACCAACGATGGTCGAAAACATGGGGTACGCGAATATGGAAACATTATCTAGCACTCTTAGCCAAATAAAAGAATTATTACATACGTATGATCTTGATCCTACGATTTATACCGGAAAAGAGGAAGGTCGGTATTGTATTAGAGTGAACCAGCATATGAAAGACCCTGGTTTTGCTTATGATAATGTTATTCTTCATTTGTTTATAGATGAAAAGGAGCGTGTCATGTTTATCGGATTGTTACGGATTCCGAGAGGATTACGAAAAGAAGGGCTCGGTAGGCAAATTATGAATAGAATTATGGCGTTTGTTGATCGTCACCACTATTTTATGTACTTAGATGCGTGTAATGATCGCAACCATTCTGGCGTAAATATGGATTTCAGCACATGTTTTATGATCCAAACATGTTTGGTATCATGGGTTATTCTGCTGATCAGTGGGATATTTTTTGGGAATGGGAAGATTTCAAAAAACAAAGGTCTTTCGAACGTTTTTAGCAGATCATGACTTCCAACTCTAGGCCTAAGCTTAAGTCAGACACCTACTAAGAAACCGGCACCGAAGAGATCGACATCACAGCATGGGTTGTTAATAATCTGTAATCAGTATCCTTAGCCTCTGAACCTAGAACAGCCTTATAGGAGCTACCTAATAGCAACGGTTCCCTCACAGTAGTGGTTTTTGTTCATTTTTTACGATTGATAGACTTTACCTCACGAATAAGAGATTATTCACGGTTCAATTCCTTCCGGCAAATAGTCGATAACCGTATCAACCGGCACTGCTAGACCTACAGGACGTTCTCGTGACCAAAGGCTAGGCGCAGTTTTCGCATAGACGACACCAACGACATGTCCGCCTTTTGCAATCACAGGACTACCACTGTTTCCTCGATAAATCGGTGCTGAAATTTGGAGCGGGCTTTGTTGAGATGCTATAATTGTTCCTTCATTTGCAATTTGCGTAAACGACAAAGGATTACCAATCACGTAAATGTCTTCTCCCGCTTCACTAGATTGATCCCTCAACGGTAAAAAAGTCAAATCTTCTCCATCAATTTTCAAAAAAGCAATATCGATCTCAGGATAGGTCTCTACGACTTCGCCTTCATATAATTCACCATCACGAAATGCAACTGTTATGTTTCGTTCGCCTTCAATGACATGATCATTTGTAACAATAAATCCATCTTCAGAGATCGTAAAGCCCGTTCCACGTGAAGTTTCTCCTTGGACAGTTACGACAGACTGTCGATACTCTTGAATATCCTCTTGTTGAGACAGGCGATACGATGTTTGTAAAAATTGGATCGCATCAATGGAAAACATGTTAAACAATGCTCCAACTGCACTAAATAATAATCCGATCGCTACCGTGGTCGCAATCGCTTTTTTCCATTTCGTTCGGCGTTTCTTTCTTCTTCGTGTGTCCTCATCATCCTCTTCATCAATTAAAAAGTCTTCTAGCGAAGGTTCTTCAAACTCTTCGACCTCTTCTCCGTCCTCACGTTTTTTTGACATGTCATACCACCACCATTATCTTAGTCAAGTTTTCACGACAACCGCTACACCCATTTTACGCTCTCAACCTTATTAGGGCAATGAGGATCAAAGTCGATGTATTTTACTGAATTTTATTGAAATATATGGTAGAATTTTAGAAAACAGAAAAAGGGGATTAAAAAATGGGCAGATGGGTCTCCACAAATGAAAAGCGTTTTTTCTTAAAGTGGTTTATAAAGACACACCGATTAAAACGGGTCGACAGTAGGTATTTACTCGACTATCTGATTAAAAATAGTCATATTCTAGACCATGTTCAATTTACTGAAAAAAACATGAAAAGCGAAAAAATGATTGTTATTTCTAGTACACAATCAGATGAACCTGGATTTGAGTATTACAACAACCACCGAAAAACAACCGATGTTTCGAGAGCTGTAAGTGATCTGATGGAACATCCAACTGACAAGGTATATCTATTGGTTCATTTTTATGGAAAAATGCTCAACCACCGTTATTTAAATCTCATTGAAAACCCGGCCCTAGAAAACACTAGACGTTATAAAAAATATGAAGAGTACGCAAAAGATGCAACAAAAATACTTTCACACTCTCTTGACGAAAACAAGCTTCAACGCCTAAGAAAACAAATTGATCAAGCATTAGATCGTAAAGATAAGAAGTTATTTAATAAGCTAGTTGAAGAATTAAAGCAATATGAACAAACAGAACAAAATGCTTAAGCAAAGTGAATAGGGCTGTCCCAAGATTAGGTGTCTCTTTAAGTGGGCTTCTTTTAAAAGGAGTACTGGAGGTAGTAAATGAGATAAACACTTGTAAGGTGACAGCCCTACCCTGCCTCCACTGACCTCCCTTTCTAAATGCCACGTACCAGTGTTTCACGCACTTGATTCACACGCTCATGTGCTTCTATGAGAGCATCACGTACCTCCCCTGGCTTTGCTGTTTCTAACAGCATATCCAATTCTGCATCCAACTGTTGCAATTTGTGTTGATACATCGAAAACTCAGTTGGATCATTTTCACGAATCATCTTCACTTCCATGAGCTCATTTAATGCTCCTGAGACAATTTCTTCAATTTTCTGTTGTAACTGTTGCATCTCATTTTCAGTCATCGTGTCCCTCCGCATTAATGATATATTATCATTCATTTTCCCTTTTTTGTTCAAAGCTTATGCGAAAAATCAATAATCATTTTAACACCTTACATGATTTCGACATTATTATGATAAAATCTCCTAAAACTGTTGCATCTAGCAAGCGACGGTTGTACAATGATTATCGGTGCGGCAATACCAAAACAAATACATAAGCTAATGTACCAAATGTTTAGAATCATCTGCTGTTGCCGTTGATCCTCTAAACATTGGTGTATCCATTAGCTGTCTAACTTCTTAACTAAAAGCCATTGGATGTCCAATGGCTTTTTTAGTAACCTTATACTTTCCTTTAGGTTATCTATGTTGTCGCTTCTGATTGTTCGATTGTTTTTTTTGATTGACGACTGAACCAATTAGCCATAAATGCACCAAGCGATAGATTTACTACCATATTAACAACGGAAGGCACGGCAGCTAATGCATCGATATGATTCATCGCCAAGGTCGCCGATAATGCCGTATTACAAATACCAGTATGAAACAAAATGGCTCGGCAGTTCGGTTCAGAAATGCCAAAGAAACGAGCAATAACATAACATAAAAACATCGGAATGGCAACTTGAATTGCGACAATGAAAAATAATAAAGGTAACATCGACGAGTATGCATCAAGCGACGTATACGCACTTGATATTACTGCTAAGACGATTACGAGCAATGAAACTATCGACAGAGTAGGAAATACCTTTCTCACTCGATCCAATGTCTTCTCCCATTTCCATTGTAAAAACAGCCCCGCTAAAATCGGGATAAAGACGATATAAACAATACTTAAAAATAGTTCCCAAAACGAAACCGGAATAAACTTTCCAGCAAAAACATCCATTAATAGTGGAGTCATAAACGGTGCAATGAATGTGTCAATGGCAGCCAACGTAATGCTTAATGCCACCGTTCCTTCAGCGATCAACGTATATAAATTAGCTGAAGTACCACTCGGGACAGTTCCTGCAAGAATAACACCTGCAGCTAAGCTCGGGTGCTCTTGAAAAAATAGATAAGCTAATCCTACCGAGATCATAACTGTCACGGACCACTTCATGGCCATCCCTACCAGTAATGCTTTTGGTTTTTTCACTATGTCTATAAAACTTTGAAAGGAGATTGACATTCCCATCAAAAGAAAGATAAAGGCTAATGCAAAAGGTGTCACACCTGAAAGCGATGTAAACAGCCCTGGAAACAGGAAGGCGATAACCGCGAAAACTAAAATCCATATCGGTAAAAACCGTTGCAATACATGGGTGATTTGCATTAAAACATTAATGGCCACGGGTGACCCCACCCATTCTTACGTACCGATACAAATGTGACGTAGAGTGCACATGAACCTCTCTCATAACTATGACAACTCCAATCTCTTATATCTAATCAACATTTAATAAATCAGGTAAAAATGTTGAGATCTCTGGGATAAACGTAACTAGTAGCAACACTACAAGTGCTGCCAACATAAATGGAAAGACAGCTTTCGTTATTTCTTTCAAACTAATTTTTGCGATGCCGCAGGCGACATATAAGTTGACACCAACTGGTGGTGTGAATAAACCAATGGCTAAATTAATTGTCATAAATACTCCAAAGGCTGTTGGATCCACTTGCAAATGCATCATAATCGGAATTAAGATCGGCACAAACAGATAAAACGCAGAAATTGCATCGATAAAGGCACCAGCAATAATTAGGATGATATTAATTAATAATAAAATTATAATCTGGTTTTCAGTAATATTTAATAGTGCTGCGGCAACATCTCTAGCTATATTTTCTTTCGTAATAATATAGGCAAATAATGACGCAGAAGCAACAATAAACATGACAACAGCTGTTTGGATAGAAGCATCAACAAAGACCGTTTTTAATTTACGTATCGTGAGCTCTCTATAGATAAAAAATCCAACAAATAATCCATAAAAGACGGCGACGACAGCTGCTTCAGTCGCTGTAAAAATGCCTCCATAGATGCCACCTAAAATGATAAACGGCATAAGCAGACCCCAAAAGGCACTTAAAAATGACTTAAGGATCGTTTGCACATCTGTTTTTTGTCGAGGCTGATACGCGTTCTGATGAGCTTGTGTATCGAATCGACTTCTTCGGCTTAAAAGTACATAAGCCGTAACTAAAAACGCTACACCGAGAAGAATACCCGGGATAATCCCCGCAATAAATAGTCGACCTATCGATACAGGTAGCTGATCACCTGCCACAACCGCAAAAACAATAAATGCAATACTCGGAGGGATGATGATCCCAATCGACCCAGAACTCGCTAATAAACCAGAGGCTTCCGATTTAGAAAAACCATTTTTCACAAGCGCAGGAATTAATATAGTCCCAAGTGCTGCAACCGTTGCAGGACCTGATCCAGAAATAGCGGCAAAGAAAAAGGCAACTAAAACCGTGACAAGCGCCATTCCACCTTTTCGATGGCCAAGTAGTGAGTCAGCAAAACCGATAAGGCGCTTAGAAATCCCCGCATGTTCCATAATGACTCCTGCCAAAATAAAAAAAGGAATAGCAAGTAACGTAAACTGTGCAGAGGACGCATACATAATATCTGTTAAAGAAGATAGGGCTCGAACCCCATCAAAAATGAGCAATGTCGAAACGGACGCTGTAGCTAACGAAATCGCGATTGGAACATTGATTAATAGGAGTAAGAAAAAGATCCCAAATAAAGTTAATGCAACCATGCTTATGCCCCCCCTTCTTTAGCCAACTTGGACACTTGATTGATTGTAGCTTGTACGGAACGAATCAAACAAAGCATTCCACCGATGAAAAGGCCTGTCGAAAAAATCCATAATGGCCAACCGAGCGCTGGTGACTTTTGTCCCACCATCATTTGAAATTGAATCGTATCGAAACTATAGTAGACAATCAAAGAAAAAATGATAATTGTAATCATTCCAATAAGTACAGTTAGGATCATCTTTATTTTCTTATGAGCGAGGTCATATAATAGACTAAAACCTAAGTGCGAACCACGATGTATACCGATCGCTGCACCTGTAAAAATAAGTAATACGAAAAGATTTACCGTAACCTCTTCTGTAAAAGATAGCGAATAATTCATTATGTACCTTGAAACAACATTAGCAAATGTAAGGATAGACATCAGCGACAAACTAATAATAACGATTGAATATTCTATGATTGTTAACACCTTACTCATGTATGATCACCTATCTCCATTGGTAATAAGTGGGGCTGCCCCAATAGCCAAGTAATCCCCCCACCACAGGTACAATACATTGACCTCCCTACTAAAGGGTAGTCATATACGATGAACCGAATCAAGGTGGGCAGTCACTTGTGGGACAGCCACATTTATGATTGTAATGATATTAATTTCTAAATGTTTCTAATAATTCTGAACCCCAAACAGATTCATACTCTTCATAAATGACTTCAACAGCTTCTCTAAACTCTGCTACGCTCTCATCATCTAGTTCAACAATCTCCATCCCTAGTGATTCTAACTCTTCTTGTAGTTCAGCCTCACGCTCACGAGTAATTTCAATTTGATAAGCATTCGCCACTTCAGCAGCTTCTCGCATCGCTTCTTGGTCTGCTGGGTGCAATGAATCAAATAATTCCTTATTGACACCAAGCACTAGTGGGTCATAGGAATAATTCCATAACGTTAAATAATCCTGCACTTCATTTAATCGTGTAGAATGGATAACATCGACTGGGTTTTCTTGTCCATCAATCGTCCCTTGTTGCAACGAAGTAAAAACTTCAGCAAAGGCCATTGATGTAGGATCTGCTCCGAGAGCTCTGTATAGGTCTATATACATGCTAATACCAGGAACTCTAATTTTTAGGTCCTTCATATCTTCAACTGATTCAATTGGGCGTTCGGAATTGGTAATTTGACGGAAACCATTTTCACCAAAGCCAAGTGGTTCAACACCTACATCTCTTAGAATCTCATTTAACGCTTCACCCGCTTCACCTGATAACGATGCATCAACTTCCTCTAAATCGTTATACAAAAACGGAGCACTAGGAATACCAAAACGCTCATCAATGATTGAATAAATGATGGTTGAATGATATGAAATATCTGTATTACCTCGTAATAACATTTCAACTCCTGTTTGTTGGTTCCCTCCTGATAGCTGCTCATCAGCAACAACATTGACCTCAAAACGGCCATCTGTCCGATCACTTAGTTCTTCAGCAAACTTTTGTCCGCCTAAAAACCACGTCGACGATTCCCCAGTCGTTACTGACATATCTAAACTATATGTATCAGTTGGTTCCCCCGCATTTGCAGCATCTTCATTTGTCGCATCTTCTGACCCCGTACCTGCTTCTTCTCCACCACATGCGGCAAGCAACAGCATCAAGAGCCCCAAGACAAGCATCGACATTAATTTTGATTGTTTCATCAATCTTCCCCCTTTTTCTATTCATTTGAAAATTCAAAACCATTTTAACACCATTTTGTCGAAATAGCTATAATTTTCTAATCCCTTTATCCCGCTACATCACAAAAGAAGTATTATATACAAAAAAAGAGCAACAATAGCCCTTGGCTATTATTGCTCAATGTTTACTTTCTTCGTGCAAAATCGACAAATCGAAATTTATCTAAGCGGTGCCTTGATTCTGTATACTGAATCAGCGTTGTATCATCTAAATAAACGTAATTTTTTACGATAACAATATGATCATATCCTCTTAAATCAAGATACTTTCGATCTTCATCCGTACATTCTTCGACAACAATTTCCTTTTTGGCAAAACTAATCGTAAGCCCTAACTCTTTTTCTAAATATTCATAGATTGAGTGCTCACATATCGCCTTTGTTAACGTTGGGACAACTTTTCTACAAAAGTAATCCTTATCTAGAATAATGGTTTCACCATCAATTGACCGTGACCTGACAACTTTCCATACCTCGTCTTTAGATGATACGTTTAACTGCTGACTTACATAACAGTCAGGTGAGATTAGTTGTAATTCATGAACTATTGTTTTTGATTCATTCCCTAATTGATCAGCAATCTCCTTGAAACTTACAAGGCCAGAGATCGGAAAATTAAATTTCGATCGATCCAAAACAATCGATCCTTTCCCCCTAACTTTTTGAATATATCCATTTTGGGACAATAAAGTTAAAGCTTTCCTTATCGTCTCTCTAGACGTCGAATATTGTTCAGATAAGTCATGCTCGGAAGGAAGCATCGTACGTGGGGGAAACTCCCCTTTATCAATTTCAGTTGCAATTTCTTCAAAAATTTTATAATATTTATTTTTTTTCATTCACAACCACCAAACTTATTTTACCATTACTTTGTTAGGTGATAAACGATCGATTCATACGGTCTTAGTCGCAATTCCTCAAATTGTTCCGTTGAATCACTATAATTGGAGAGAACAATACGTCGGTTATAACCTTCAACATCTACATCAGTTGGTAACGTAAACATGGCTTCTTTACCATAGAAATTGTTGACAACCAAAAGCTTCTCATGTTCACCGTTACGGACATACGCAAAAATATCTTTATCATCTTTTAAAATCAATTGATAGTCCCCATACGTAATGATATCTAGTTGCTTTCTTAATTTGATGAGTGCCTGGTAATGATAAAAAATCGAATTTTTATCATGAATAGCCTTCTCTGCATTTATTTCTTTATAATTCGCAGCTGTATGAATCCAAGGGGTGCCCGCTGTAAATCCAGCATGTTTACTATCGTTCCATTGCACAGGAGTACGCGAATTATCTCTCGATTTACTCTTCAAGATCTCAATAATTTCCTCTTTTGACATTCCTTCTCGTTGTTTAATGTCATAAATATTTAATGATTCTACATCTCGATATTCAGAAATATCATCGAATTTTGGATCTGTCATCCCGAACTCTTCGCCTTGATAAATATAAGGGGTTCCTTGCATCATGTGAATTGTAGTTGCTAACATCTTTGCAGATTCTGTGTGATACGTTGTGTCGTTTCCATAGCGTGATACAACTCGCGGTTGATCATGGTTACACCAAAATAGTGCGTTCCATCCGCCCCCTTTATGCATTTCTACCTGCCATTTCGTTAAAATATCCTTTAATGCAAGAAAATCAAAGTCAGCAACCGTCCACTTATCACCATTTGGGTAGTCCACTTTTAGATGGTGGAAATTGAATGTCATGCTCAACTCATTACGTTCTGGGTTTGTATATTTAATACAATGGTCTGTTGTCGTCGAAGACATTTCACCAACGGTCATACTGTCATACTTAGAAAAGACCTCTCGGTTCATCTCATTCATAAATTCATGAACACGGGGTCCATCGGTATAAAACTTTCTGCCATCTCCAGGCGCCACCGATCCATCATCATTTGGAAAACGTTGATCTTTAGAAATTAAATTAATAACATCAAGACGGAAACCATCAACACCTTTTTCAAACCAAAACGTCATCATCTCATAAACTTTTTTACGGACGTCTTCATTTTCCCAATTTAAGTCAGCCTGCGTAACATCAAATAAGTGAAGGTAATATTGACCTGTCGCTTCATCATATTGCCAAGCGGAGCCCCCAAATTTTGATTCCCAATTCGTTGGTTCTCCTCCATCAACTGGGTTCTTCCAAATATAAAAATCACGATACGGATTATCCTTTGATTGAATCGATTTTTGAAACCATTCATGCTCGGTTGACGTATGATTCACTACAATATCCATGATTAGCTTAATATCGCGTTTATGTGCTTCTTCCAGTAAGCGATCAAAATCTTCCATCGTTCCATAATCTTCATGTATGCTAAAATAATCACTTATGTCATAACCATTATCTTTTTGCGGTGATTTATAGATTGGAGTTAACCAAATAACATCTACACCAAGTGTCTTTAAATAATCAAGCTTTTCAATAATTCCGTTTAAATCACCAACACCATTTCCTGTCGTATCATTAAAGCTTTTTGGATAAATTTGATAAACGACTGATTTCTTCCACCAAGGAGTTTTCATATGTAACACCACCATCTTCTTAGTTGTTATAACTGGGGTCGAGACAAAACTAGCATCGAGGCTGGGAAAAAAGGTAAAAACAAACCTATTGTCCCAGCCTCTATTTTTTGTTTAATGTTCGTACTTCTTAATTTTTGCGTAACCGTACGTTAATACGAATGGAACAACAATCGCTATGGCCATACCGATAAAGAATGAGCCCCAAAATTCTGGGAATATCGATAGAAATGCCGGCAAGCCACCAACACCTACTGAAGCTGCTCGAACTGCATTGATTGTAATAAACAACCCAGCAATCCCAGAACCAATCATCGCCGCAATAAATGGATATTTATATCGTAAGTTAACCCCAAACATCGCTGGCTCTGTAATTCCTAAATAAGCAGAAATTGACGATGTCATCGATAACCCTTTTAACTTCTCATCTTTAGCTATCTTCATCATCGCAAGTGTTGCTGAGCCTTGAGCGATATTTGATAGAGCTAACATTGGCCATAGGAACGTTCCACCTATACTTGCAATCAATTGAAGATCCACTGCTAGGAACGTGTGATGCATCCCTGTAATCACTAATGGCGCATAAAGGGTACCGTAGACTAATCCACCAATCGCAGGTGCAAAATCAAAGATACCGACAAACGCTGACGTCAGCGCATTAGCCACTAAAAATGTGATTGGTCCAATAGCAATAAAGGCAATAAATCCTGTAAGAAGTAAAGCAATCGGAGCGACAACGAGCATTTTATATGCATCCGCTACCCGCTTATTTAATGCCATTTCAATTTTCGCTAACACATAAGCAGACACTAAGACTGGTAATACTTGTCCTTGATAACCGACCTTTTCAATTTCAAACCCAAACAGGTTCCAAACCGGAATCGTACCTGCTGCCTCTGCTTCACCATATGCCCATGCATTTAATAAATCAGGGTGAACGAGCATCAGACCGAGGACGATCCCTAACAGTTCGCTTCCCCCAAATCGTTTGACTGCCGACCAACCGATCAGGGCTGGGAGAAAGGTGAAGGCGGTATTTGCAATTAAGTTAATAATATCAGCAAAATCTGCCCATTGAGGGTGAACATCAATGACGGATTGACCATCATAAAAAATCCCAGGACCTGTAAGAATGTTGTTAATCCCCATTAATAAACCAGCTGTAACGATGGCTGGTAATATCGGGATGAAAATATCTCCTAAGGTTTTAATCGCACGTTGAAGAGGATTTAGTTTTTTTCCCGCTGCATCTTTCACTTCATCCTTAGATGCTTCACCAATCCCTGTAATCTCAACGATTTGTTTATACACTTCATTAACCGTTCCTTGACCAATAACAACTTGATATTGACCGTTTGTTGAAAATGAACCTTTGACTAAATCGTTCTTTTCAAGTGCCTCTTGGTCGACAATACTTTCGTCTTTAAGGGCAAACCTTAGCCGCGTAACACAATGGGTTGCAGCTTGTATATTATCTTTTCCACCGATCGCCTGTACGATCGCTTCAACCTCTTGTTTTTTCACACCCATGTTTCTATCCCCCTCATCACGCACAAAATCATGCTTTAACTTTGACTTCCATTACTGTCGTTTGTGCGCTTTTGGCTTGTTCTTCGTGATGTTTATCTAGCTTTTCAACAATATCACTGTTCGTAATGACGACAGGTGTGATCGTACTTGCTGCCTTTTCTTTAATAAGATCTAAGTCACAGCTAATTAATTTATCTCCTACTTTTACCTTATCTCCTTCCTTTACATGACCTTCAAACCCTTCACCATTCATAGCTACCGTCTCTAATCCGACATGAATTAATAGCTCAAGACCTGTTTGTGAACGTATACCGATGGCATGTTTCGTATGGAAGAATTGAATAATTTCACCGTCAACTGGAGAAACAACCGTACCATCTGCAGGTTCGATTGCCACACCTTCACCCATCATCTTTTGTGCAAACGTTGGATCAGGAACTTGTTCAATTTCAATAACTTTCCCATTTATTGGTGATAAAATCTTTTCCTCAGTTTGTTTTTCTTTTTTTCCAAATAATTTCTTTAGCATTGCTAGACCTCCTAATGAATCGCTTTCATCTCACTTGTATATACAAGCAAAATAAGCTTAACCTGTATATACAAGTTTAGTCAATAAATTTTTCTTGATTTTTTGGGACAAATCATTGGTGTCATTAACTTTAATTTGAGCTAGGAAGCAATGGATTTCTATTTCTCATCCTAGGTTTTTCTAATTTCAACGCAACTATTCCAAAAGAACTCACGTATTTATTTCACAACCATTACAAAATGAAAAAGAGCCCCCACTTTTCTATAGTGAAGACTCTACAATCAATGTTGTTATTTTTAATTCTTTATAGTATAATAATATTTGTTCCTCTTTAAATTCACCACGCAATCAAAAATCCCTCTGTTTATGAAATATCTTCATTGATAATGACCAAACTTTTATCCCTGTATCATACGTTCAAAATCCCTTATTTTCACTGGCACGGCCAAGGAGCCGTAAGGATGAAAGAGAGGCAGGGCTTTCGTTATTTAAGGTTTGTACAAGAATTACCGAGATTATTCCGCGGCAGTTTGGTCATACCATTACATAAAAGCAACACCACAAAACCTACGCTAATAAAACTTACCGATAAATCGCTTAGTCTAAGAAGCGTTTTTTTAGTTCTGTTGTAGGCAGCATACAGCTCTTCACTTCGGCACGGACAATTTTTTTACGGTTTTTGGAAACAAGATCATACAGAAAATCTCGAAACGAGAGGGGAATAAAACGAAAGACCGTAAAAAGCTTCCAAGGTTGTGTCAAGTGCTTGCATATCTGTATAACAGCTGAAGACTTTAAGGCATAAGTATCTGCATCAAATACAACTAAACTAGTTACCGTTGGTTCAATTCCATGCTCTTTTAAAAGCGTTTGGCCAACCTGACTTTGTAAAGAGGCGAATTGAAAATAACCACTAGGGTCCCTTTTGATAATAAACTGAACACTTATGTTACATAAGCTACATTCTCCATCAAATAAAATCACTGCACCCATTTGTTCACCCCTTCTCCGTCAACAACTCATAAATCACTAGAATTCAATTCCTTTAAACTAATCTTAACATACACAAGAAAACAAGCTCATCGTTTTGCTTTAAGTACGTTCACTCTAATTATTCCATACTAATTTTCACTAATCTCTCTTTTTATTTTTAATAAAATCTATTAAACTGGTATTTAATACGATTCGTAAACTAGTTCTATTGAATGGGGAGATGAGAATTGATGAATCGATTTAAGAATGTATGTAGACACTTCATTCAAGGAACTGCTGCTATTATTCTGACTGCTGCTGTGAGTGGACAAACCGTAAATGCTTCTACAGCTATTGCAGAGGCATGTGACTATGAACCGATCATTGGTGAAAACCCGGATAAACAAACGGTCAATTGTTTACTAACCGAAACGGCTTTGCAATATAACGTGCCGCCCGAAATTGTAAAAGCAGTAGCACACGTTGAAAATGGGGGTTGGAAGCACTTTGATGAAAATAACGAACCTATCATTTCAGATGATGGCGGCATCGGCCTTATGCAAATAACTACTTTAGGAGATTATGACGCCAAAGACTTAAAATATGATCTGCTCGAAAATATTACTGCAGGTGTGGAACGATTGCATGAAATGTTTCATGCAATCTACCTGCCAACAGTCAATGACCAAGCATGGCAAGATATTGAGAATTGGTACTTTGCCGTCATGGGCTATAATGGAATTAAACCCGTAAACAGCCCTGTTGTGCAACAAACGGGAATGCGAAACACAGACGCTTATCAAGAAAAGGTCTTTCAAGCGATGGAGAAATTTAGCTTACTTTCCTTTGAACCATTTTTGTTCTCAACAACAGATTTCAACTATGACCCAACCAAAACAGACAATATTGAATTTGTAACGAAAGCCTATGACATAGAACCTGTTACACAGACAAAGCATTTATTTTCTACAGGAGATCAAGTCCAAGTAAAGGGGGGCACTCCACATCTTCGGGAGCACCCTACAACAAATAGTCATTCGATTACTAGGCTCGAACCGAATGAAATCGTAACGATTACCGGTGATTTTAGCTACGATCAAACGGCATCTAGTTCAAATCATTTTGTATGGTATCCCATTGAACAGGAAAGTGGTACAACAGGCTTTGTTGCATCTGGATATCTTGAGAGCATAACAACCCACCAAGAAGAAGTTGTCGAGCAGCCGAAACAAATCTTTAGTGACATCCCTACTGACCATTGGGCTGCAAAAGAAATATACTATTTAAATCGTGAAGGGATTGTTGGTGGCTATCCTGATGGACATTTCCATGGAGACACTGCTATAACAAGAGCTCAAGCAGCTGCCATGCTAAGTCGTGCCGAAGGGCTTTCAACATCAAACCGTTCTGATCCCTCCTTTTCAGATGTTCCGACAACGCATTATTTCTATCATGCCATTGCTGCCACAGTCGATGAAGGTATTTTCACCGGCTTAGCTGAGCATTCGTTCGGACCTGATGAAAGCCTAACAAGGGCTCAAATGGCTGTTTTACTAGACCGTCTCTATCAATTCCGAACGGTAATTGAAGACGCACCTCCATTTACTGATATAAAAACTGGCACCTGGTACGAGTCTTCCATAGACAAGCTCTATAGAAGTGGAATTGTCGCCGGGATGACAGAAACAACCTTTGGTCCAAATGAACCTGTAACACGAACGCAATATGCGGTATTTATGGCTCGTGCGTTAGATGAGCAATTCCGTACACAATAACCTTACAATTAGCTGACCCAAATGTCGCCATTTTCCTCGTTAAAGCAATACGACTTTGACAATGGGTCAGCCATTTTTCTTTCTGCTACTATATTCAACTTAAAAGGTTAACGATACGTATCTTTATCCTCTTCCCAATGAATCGACCCTTGCGGTGAATCGCGAATAAACTCGTAGTCATCAGCTTTCTCCCACGGAATATTGACATCCTTTTTATGAATATCTTCGGTTGTCCATTGGTTAACAAAACTAGCTAAACCATCAAGGTCAGGAAATAATGTGAAATGATTAATCCCACTTAATTCCAAAAACATCTTAATATCATTTTTTAGGTCTGGCTTTAAGTGAATATGCTTAACAATTTTTTTATCAAATAAAATCCCCTCTTCTTCCTCTTCTAATCCGAGTTTTGTGTTCCCTTGCAGTGTGAAGATTCCCTTTTGGTTCATACTACGAGAGGAGTTCATATAGGGAAATAAGGCGAGTGTTTTTGCAAACGACGTACGCTCTTCTAGAAATGATGATTCCCGCGGCATACTTATTAAGTTTTTTGTACCATGGAAGATTTCGTTTAAACGATAAGGGTCGAGCAGCCAGACACTGCATTCATTTTTTTCTGTCCAGTTTCTTGTAGCAAAATAGAGTGCCACTGCAAATGATTCCGTCCAATCAAGAAGTCTTGTTTTCACACCGTAATGCTGCATTAAATATAACAAATCCCATTCATTAGTAGTTTTATGTAATTCAAATCCATTCTCTAAAAAACGCTTATAGCTAACTTGTTCCCATTCTAAGAGTTGATCGACAGACATATCCATCCGGAACAACCCTGATTGAAGACGATAACACTCCCCACCTTTCGCACGGTTGTTATTTTGACCGCGGTACCAAACACCCCTACTTTTCTTTGAGAAAAACGTGACCTCATCTAATATTTTTATCCATTGTTCTGAAAAGAAATAATCACTAATGTTTAACCGTTGATCACTCATAAATAAACACCAACCTATGCCGTAAACTTTTCCACCATTCTTTTTATCATTGACGATTTTATCTGTTTTCATTGCGAAAGCATGTAGTTTTTTTACTCGGCGACATTGTTTTGTTTTTTTCGATTCTTCTTGCCATTTCTAACGCCGTCAGCTCTTAATCTATGATAGAATGATAAAAAATAGTCTAGACTAAAGTGAGGAAGGTAGATGGAAAATGAAAGCTGTATTTTTTGATTTAGACGATACGTTACTTTGGGATAAGAAAAGTATTAAAGAAGCCTTTAAGGCAACATGCGAAGATGCAACTAAAAAATATGACCTTGATCCAATTGAATTAGAAGAGGCTGTCCGCCAATCAGCACGAGAGCTCTATGCTTCTTATGAAACGTATGAGTTCACAAAAATGATTGGAATTAATCCATTTGAAGGCCTCTGGGGCGATTTCACAGATAAAATTAACAAAGATTTTCGCAAGATGAGAGAGATTGTTCCTACATACCGAAAAAAAGCTTGGACAAACGGATTGAAGGCATTGGGCATTGATGATCCAAGCTTTGGTGCAGAGCTCGGCGAATTATTCCCTGCCCACCGTCGCAAGCTACCATTTGTCTATGAAGAAACCTTCCAAGTGTTAGATGAACTAAAAGAAAAGTATCAACTACTATTGTTAACGAACGGATCACCGACGCTTCAAAATGAAAAGCTCGATCTGACACCAGAGCTCGTCCCTTATTTTGACCATATTCTTGTCTCAGGTGCGTTTGGACGCGGAAAACCCGATCCAGCTATTTTTGAACATGCACTTTTCTTAATGTCACTTCAAAAAGACGAAGCGATTATGGTAGGGGATAACCTGCATACCGATATTCTCGGTTCAAATCGAATTGACATGAAAAATGTTTGGATTAACCATCATGCCATTGACAATGATACAGGAATTACACCTACCTATGAGGTTAGTCGACTAAAAGAATTGCCACGTATCCTTGAACAAATCTAGTTGATTTACTAAAAAAGGGATGTCTGAAATGAATTTCATCATATCAGACATCCCTATTCTTAAGTTCGTTAGTGAATTTCCTTCAAATAGTTGATCACTTCGCCAAAGTTATCCTTAAGTGTAACGTTTCGTATCTTCAATTCTCTCTCATGAAAATTGTTAAACATCTCTGCATCTGCTTTAATCTCCTTAACCGCAGCACCAATCTGAACTCCCTCGTCTAACGAAAGCCTATCTTCAACCGTTGTACAAAAGAATGAGCGACAAACACTTGTTTTATACGTTGGGTCTAACCCACAACCCTTTCCTTCTATAAAAAATTGACATACCGAATGCTGCAATTTTAAATCATCTTGTTCGATCGTTGATAATGGCGAAAGGTCAATCTCAAAAAATGAAGTGTCTATATTTGCATGAACGATCACCTCATATCTGTTCCATGTTACGTTATGATTACGGGATAAGCGATCAATAAGATCATACCGTTGATCCTTTACGATTTTATAAAGTTCAAACAACGTAAACGTTGGCGAGTAACTGCAACAACCTACGTCTGGCAATCCTTTGGCACGACAAGAGAAATAGTCATCAGGACATTCACGGCACACTGGTGTAAGAATTTGCTTATACGTGTTGTCGTAGTAAATCATCGTTATCCCCCTCTTTCTCATCCCCCTATCATACATGATTTTTTTTTTAGCGTCTAATATACCCTTACGCTCTGGCAGAACACATGGGGCCCATCGATTACAACTTATTACTCCTATGCTAGCGCCTACACAAGTAAGACTCTCCCTTAATAGGATATAGCGATTTCCAAATTTAAGGGGGATGGTCGTGAACTTTACTAAACAATTTTGGGTACTAACACTATCATTTATCGTAGGAATCGCGACATTTTTTCTATTCGTCGTTTTCGATAAAGATGAGGAGCTCGGCTCTGAACAACCAATAAATGAAGAGGAAAGCGTAGTTGACGATGAACAGCCGCAAGAAACGACAGATGATCGAGATCAAGGTACTGATCAAGAGAATCAAGAGGAACAGTCTCACAATGATCAAACTCAACCCGCTAGAGGAGATACGAATGAGGATGTGGAGTTCATTTGGGGTGTTGATTCCGCAAGCAGAACGACAGAAGACTTCTATCAATGTGTGACGACGAACTTCGGTGAACCTGAAATATGGGGAAGATATTTAGGTGATAAAGAAGGTGTATCCTATGGGCTAACAACTGATGAGATCAACCTTCTTCATGACCAAAGAATACAAATCCTTGTTATTTACAATCATTTCACTGACGGAACAACATATGAAAGAGGCGTTCAGGAAGCAGAACAGGCCATTGCCCTAGCGAATGAACTTTCCATTCCTGAAGGTGTTGCCCTCTTTGCCAATGTCGAGCCCGAATATCCGATTGATGCAGACTTTATTACCGGCTGGTATGATACACTAGCCGAATCCGTTTATGAAGCAGGTATTTATGGCGACTTCTCGGAAGATGGTGATATTCACCACGCTTTCCAACAGGCAGCTTCTGAACAGGCAGAGATTCAAGACCATACCGTGATTTGGACCCATCAACCACAGATTGGAATTACAACTGAAGAAAACGCACCTGAGTACCAACCAGCTGCACCTGAAGGCTCACTCGCTTGGGGATGGCAATATGGGATAGAATCTGAGGCATGTAACATTGATACGAATCTATTTTCTAGCGAACTAGTAGACTATTTATGGTAATAAAAGAAGCGAGTGTCTCGGTTACTGGGACACCCGCTTTGATCATTAGTTTCTGTTTTCACCTGAGGTTTGTTTTGCGTACAAGTTTGCTAGCACATGGGTTTTGTACCTTTCTAGTTTTTTTCCCTGATGATAGCGAATCCCTTCTTCTTTTAACCGTTCCACATACCATCCTTTTGAGCCGATGTGTGCCATAAAATGACAAGCCCCCTTGTAAAGGATCGTAAAACTCAAGTGTTCCACCTCACCGCGAGGATAACATAGGACAGGCAAATAATTAAACCAACTTTTTTTCCTACTTTCATTGATCATATGTATGTCCTGGTGCTTTCTGGTTCATAATGGTTCCTTGTTTCGAACGAATCGTCACTTGGGAGATAACAATGCCTCCTAATATTAATCCAGCTCCAATGATGACGCTCGCAGTAATCGCTTCATCTAGAAACATCCAGCCGAAAAAAACACCAAAAGCAGGCACAAGCAGCGAAGAAATTGTCGCAGTTACGGTACGCATCACCGTTAATAAGTAGTACCAAATCGTAAAACATAGAGCAGAGGCAAACACCCCATTAAAAAGAATGGCAATCATGCTGATCGGTGTCCAAACAATCGGCTCTCCCCATTCTAAAAAGACGGTAACAATACATAGCCCTATGGTTCCGGCCAACATTTGATAGGCATTTACTTCGACACGGTGATCCTTTGCAAACGTTTTTTGATAATAAATATTGGCAGCTGACCATACAAGTGAAGCAATGAGAATTAAGCTCATTCCAAATACAACAGAACGATCCGTACTTACCCAAATATCTGTCCCTACAATGAACATTAACCCCGTCATCCCTACTAATAATCCAATTACATGTTTCCTCGTTAACTTCTCCCCTAAAAAATAAAAGGCTAATACGGTACTCCACATCGGCATCGTATATAGAAGGATCGAGGCCTTCCCTGCATCAACAAAACGCATTCCATACATCACTAATGCATATACCAATGCCGTTTGCAGCAATCCTAAAATAAGTAATGGTCGCCATCGTAACGAACGCAACCTTTGCAAACGTAACTTTCCTATGAAGAGTAAAATTACAAGTAATGTAATTGTACCGACGAAAAAGCGTAATGTATTAAACGTAAACGGGCCCATATATTCAAGAGATACTTTCATTAGTACCCAAGCATAGCCCCAAACCATCGTTAATAATAAAGTAATTAGAGCAATAAACCATTTACTCGTGAACATATTTCTCTTACCTCCTTCCGATCAATCGATATTCTAACGTTTCATATTTTAATCCCTTTCATTCCGTTCTCGTACATACATCCAATATACGTCTTTAGCAATGATGACGAGGATAACCATTACGATCATGCCGAGATTCACGTCGTTGGTCTTCTACAAACTCACTAGAAAAGCTCTTTCTACACTAACTTTAACATTAATTGGACACCAGTGGCAGTAAATGTTCTGAGATTCGATACCGTGGAAATAGTAATAAATCCTAAAAAACAAAACGTATACGGCTGTAGCATGTTCATTATAAAACGAGCACTCGACTTATACATCAGCCGCTAGTCGCACAGCAACAAAAAGAAAACTGCACGACCTTGTCATGCAGTTCATTACTATCCTTAGTTGTCTTCCTTTGTTGCTGCCGCTTCTTCGTTGACTACTTGTTCTTCACTCTCTTCAGCTGATTCACTATTTTCAGAAGTTTCGATTGCAACAGGCCCAATTTCTTCTTCGACCTCGTCTGCGACACGTCTTTCGCGAATTTTATCCGTAAACTTAGCTGTTTTTTCTTTTGCATTTGTCACTTGAACATTTAAATCGTCACGAAGTTCCTTACCTGCTTTTGGAGCCATTAATAACCCAACAGCTGCCCCTACGATCCCGCCGACAAGTGAACCGATTAGAAAATCCTTCGTATCCATATTATTTTTTTCTTGTTCTGCCATGTCCAACACCCCTATACCTAGAATTTTTTAAAATATTTTTGCTATAGTTCATTTTCTAGGTAAAAAAGGAAATACCTTCCCGTTCACAAAATTTCAACAATGAATGTTACAGGACCTCAAGTTTCACACATCAAAAAACGGCACTTTCTCTACGGTTTTATTGATTATTTTTCACAAATTGCTTGATTTCTTCAGTGATTTCCGTTTGTAATGTATCATCAGCGTCTAATGCAATGCCGTATACCCAGCGATCTCCATACTTCTTTTTCCAAACAATGCTTGCTTCAACGGTTATAGGTTTTGAAAACACAGTAAAAGACAAGCTGATTTTTTGTTCGTCAGTTAATTCAGTACCTGCAGACATTTTCAACCCTTCTTGACTCAAATTTATAATGTCGCCTTTATATGGCTTTTGTTCATTTGATCCAAGCATATAATACTCACAAGATAGAGGGGATTTAAATTCATAGCGATAAGCTTCTTGTCGGTTGTATTTCATAGTTATGACTCCTATTTTTCTAATAATCAAATTTTATACCTAGCAGCACCAATTTTCTAACCTTCTAGTGATAAAAGTATAACATAGTCCATCAGCCATCGACTGCTTTAGTTTTGTCATTATCAAAAAGCTGATACAATATAGTGGAAGAAAATGAAAATAAGTGAGGGTTATGCAAAAATGAGTCAATTTCAGGAAAGATTTGAAAAGTATGCTGAATTAGCTGTAAATGTTGGTGTAAACATTCAAGAGAACCAAACACTTGTTGTCAATGCGCCAATCGCTGCTGTAGATTTTGTTCGAACGATTGCCAAAAAAGCGTACGAAACCGGTGCGAAAAATGTACATGTTGAATGGAATGATGAGCATACAAGTTTAATTAAATATAAACACGCACCCGATGAAGCGTTTCATGAGTTTCCGGAATGGAAAGCAAAAGGGTTTGAAACGTTGGCCGAAAATGGAGCTGCGTTCATGACCATTAAATCATCAAACCCTGATTTATTTAAAGAGGTTGACCCTGAACGTATTGCAGCTGCCAACAAGGCACAGGGAACCGCGATGGAAACGTTTCGATCATACATTCAATCTGATAAAGTAAGTTGGACAGTGATCGCCACTCCTTCACCAGAATGGGCGATGAAAGTTTTCCCTAACAATAGTGAAGAAGAGGCCATGAATAAATTATGGGATGCAATCTTTCAAGCAACAAGAGCAAATCTTACTGAGCCAGTTAAGGCTTGGGAAGATCATACGAGATCCTTAACCGAGAAGGTCGAATACTTGAACAAGAAAAAATATAAAAAGCTCCATTACAAAGCCCCGGGAACTGATTTATCAATTGAACTGCCAGAAGATCACCTTTGGGCGGGTGCTGGTAGCACGAACGAGAAAGGGACGTATTTTGTTGCGAATATGCCAACAGAAGAGGTATTTACAGCTCCACATAAAGACGGTGTCAACGGCGTTGTAAGTAGTTCTAAACCGTTGAATTATGCTGGTAACCTAATTGAAAACTTTTCTCTTACTTTTAAAGATGGTGAAGTTGTCGATTTCAGTGCTGAATCGGGATATGAAACACTAAAAAAGTTAATTGAGACAGATGAAGGATCTCGTCGCTTAGGAGAAATTGCCCTAGTTCCACATGATTCACCGATATCAAATGCAAATATTATCTTCTATAACACGCTCTTCGATGAAAATGCTTCTAACCACCTAGCTCTTGGTAGTGCCTATGCCTTTAACATTGAAGGTGGGAAAACGATGACAAAAGAAGAGTTGAATAAAAGCGGCTTAAACACAAGCCTTACTCACGTTGATTTTATGATTGGTACAGCTGATATGGACATCGACGGCGAATTGGCTGATGGTACGACAGAGCCCGTCTTCCGTAAGGGAAATTGGGCGTTTTAAGAAATCAACTCTTTAACTGTGAAGATAGATTTGTAATCTAAAAACATCGATATAAACGAGAAAGGGTGCTCTAACAGGTTCAAAATAACCTCTAGAGCACCCTATTCTATGCGTTGATGACATCGAAAATGGCTTTCGCCACACCGTGATTGTTATGGTCTTCTGTCACCACATCACACTTCTTTTTTATTTCTTCAGGTGCATTCCCCATGGCAACAGCATGTCCAACCTTAGTTAGCATCGATAAGTCATTGTAATTATCACCGATCGCCATGGTTTGTTCCATCGCAATCTGACGTTTGTTAATAAAGTCTGTTAATGCTTCCCCTTTTTGGGCACCTAAAGTTGTAATTTCTATATTTTCTTTCCCTGAAGAGCTTACCGCAAGATCAGAAAACTTGTATAAGGTATTTTTCGCAGCACTCACCTTCTGTTCATCAAATGAAAAAGCTAGTACTTTATAAAAATGTAGGTCACGCTCTGTTAAAAGTTGATCATAATGATCAACTAACGTTACAATTCCTTCCTCAAAGCGTGCCTTTGCCCCTTCGAGCAACTGTGCATAATCTTTCTGTTCGCCTGCACTCAAAAAGATATCCGTCATCACCGTTAAAGCCTTATCATAGTCGCTTGTATAGGTTCCTCTATCCGTATAGACTTCAAAATAAATATTTTGTTGTGACAAACTATCCTTAATATCGATAAAACGTGGTCGCGGTATAGACTCTTTATGTATTATTTCTCCCTCTACAGATCTAATTTCTGCGCCATTAATGCAGATCATTGGGCACCTAATCCCAGCATCCTTTAAAACATATTCAGCCTCAGGATAAGATCTTCCGGTTGCGATCACTACCTCAATTCCTTTTTTTTGAGCTTCCTTAATCGCCTCTGAATTCTCCTTTGCAATCGTCAACTCACTATTGACCAATGTACCATCCATATCAATTGCAATACACTTTACCATGATTTCACCTTCTATTTTCATTTAATCACTCGTATTGTAACACCTATCTCCCTGCAAAAAGAAATATAAAGCAACGTAACAGTCACCCTAGGTACAATATGTAAACGTTCACTTCAGTAATATTGCACCTATAAGTGGTAATCCGTTACGATGAGAACTCCTATTTATTTTTTCTTTTCAATTAAATTCAATGCAATTTTTATTTTTTTTATAAATTGTCTTCACTTTCCGCTGTAGATCTCCCACCGCTCCTAGGACCCACTGTTCTCCTGTTGCACCCATTACTGTAAGGGTACCCATTGACCTCCTTAAGGTGCAGTTAGTTTTCTCTTTCTAATGACCCAACCACATCTTATGCCTAACTAAGAGATTCGTATAAACACCCGCCTAGCAAACATAATCTTTGTATAAATTGTGAATTGTTGCTAAAATTAACGAGTGGTTTTATATAATATTTCGCTAAAGATAGGGGTAATTAAATATGACCAATAAACAAACCGTTGCATGGGTGTTAGCACACCCAGATGATGAAACGTTTGGTAGTGCATGTACAATACAAGAAGTCATTCAATCTGGGTTTCAAGCGGTTTTATATGTAGCCACCCAAGGAGAAGCTGGGAAAACAGGGCGACTTGGACCCATGTCAAAAGATGAGCTTGCAGCTAAAAGAATAAAAGAAATGCAGCAAGCAGCAAATATCTTGGATCTATCTGACCTCAAACAGGAGCAATATCCAGATAGTAATTTAAAAACAGTAGACGAAGACGAGTTGATAAAAAGCGTCACCGAATTCCTTAATTTACACCAACCAAAGATTGTTGTAACCTTTGGAGAACGCGAGCCTCACCCCGATCATGATGCCATTCACGTCGCAACAACGAAGGCCGTATTAAGTGACAAGTGTCCATCTGTGCAAAAGTTATATTATTTTGTAGGCTTAACCAATACAGAGGTAAAACCAACGATCCGTTTTAATGGTTCTGCTCATTGGGACACAAAGATCCAAGCACTTCTTGCCCATGAATCACAAGCGTTCTCCGTCGAAAGAGTCTTTGGTGATGTCAATACTTTAGAAAAAGCACCATTGGAAATGAAATACGAAAACTTTGTTCTTGCGTGGGAAGATGGTACACACTGGCCGCAAAAAACAGAAACCTTTCTAACTGATGGTCTACAATCATCAAATTAATGACAACAACCTTTAGGGCTGGCCACAGACTAAAACACCAGCCCTAGCTTTTAAATCCCCCTTGCTAAACTTTGAAATATTAACATCAATGGATAAAATTGAGTTGGAATGGTCAAACTGTATAGGGACATATTCCACAGTAGCTCAGTGGTAGAGCTATCGGCTGTTAACCGATCAGTCGCCGGTTGGAATCCTGCCTGTGGAGCCAACAACAATATAATGCACATACACACACAAACCCTTGGCACATGGCCAAGGGTTTGGTATTATTCGCTAAATTGGGTGGTATTGAAAAACATCGATGCCTCATCTTCTGGCTTTTTTGATTGCTCATTATGCTCCTTTTTGTTCTTACCCATCTTCCCATCAGATTCATACGTAAGGCGAAACTTGTCCTCTTTCTCTTTCAAAAAAAAGCCCTCCTTTCATCTTTAATTTACCCAGCCACAAGGAAGAGTCATTCATTGCTATTATAGGAATCCCTAAAGAAAATGCTTTAGAACGGCTTATCCTCTATGTATCAATCCGCTTACCGATAATCACTAAGTCTCGCTCAACATCATCTAGCTCAGCTACGTTAGGTAATTCCCCCCATTTTTCAAATCCAAAACGATAAAATAATTGTAAGCTCGGCCGATTATGTCCAAACACAAACCCAAGAATGGTTTTTATGCCCAGGGTTGGTGCTTGCTCAATTGCATATTCAAGAAATGTTGATCCGATCCCTTTTCCCGTAAAAGAGTCTTTAATATAAATACTTACTTCTGCGGTTGCATGATACGCTGGTCTTCCATAAAACGATTCAAGGCTCAACCAACCACATATTTTATTTTCCGTTTCCATAACCCACAATGGTCTATAATTAGGCGTGTGTTGATGAAACCATTCTTTTCTACTTTCAACTGAGACCGGTTCTAGGTCTGCTGTGACCATTCTCCCTGGGATCGTCGCATTATAAATAGCGACGATTTCAGGTAAATCTTCTATAGTTGCTTCACGAATAGTTAGCTCCACTACCATTTCCCCCTTTTTTAAACATCTAGCTTTAACGATGCAGCTTGTACGTGTTTCGTTTTGTATGTTCTTTAATTGAACGAAGTTGTTCAGCCGTTAAGTTCGCTACATCCTTTGCTTTTAAATTATCTTGTAATTGCTCTAGTCGGCTTGCACCAGGAATGACCGTAGCAACTGCCGGATGAGTGAGGGCATAACGCAGCCCAAGTTGAGTGAGACCGATGTTATGTCTCACCTCCGATTCAAGATATGTTATTAACTCCTTCAATTCAGAAGGGGAGTATTCTAGGTACTCCTCGTTCGGAAGTTTATTTCTCCATTTTTCGGTAAGCATCCCCTTACTCAAAGGTCCTCTTGCAATGACACTCACATGATTATTGTGTAGGAAGTTGAGCATCTCCTCCTCTGGACGTTGATCAATGATACTATAAGGCATCATCACACTATCAATTGAAGAGTGATTCACATATTCTCGTATAACATTAGGTCTAAGTGAGGAGATTCCATAAGATCGAATCAAACCTTCTTGTTTTAATTCCTCAAAAGCTTCGATCGTTTCTTCAATCGGATCATCAATTGTACCCCCGTGCAATTGATACAAGTCAATATAGTCTGTCTGCAAACGTTTTAGACTTCCCTTCACAGCTTCCTTAATATACGCTTTTGAAGGATCCCAATACCAACCTTCTTTCCCGCCTCCATACGGACGATTTCCCACTTTTGTAGCAAGAATTACTTGATCTCGCTTACCTTTGATTGACTTCGCAACCAGCTCTTCATTTTGACCAAATTCATATAAATCAGCCGTATCCAAAAAGTTAACACCTTGCTCGATCGCTGCTTCAATCATTTTAATTGAGTTCTTTTCATTTTCACTTGTAAAAGACATACAGCCTAACCCAATCTCACTGACGTATAATTCACTACTACCCAATCGGTTTTTTTTCATACATAATCCTCCAATTAAATTTCTACTATAAAATAAGAGTACAACAAAATGCATCATCTTTAAAATCGATCAACTCATAAAAAAATAAAATGGCGTATTTTTAACGTGACGGAGAACAAGAAAAACGAGTGGAAAAGAAATTTCACACTCGTTTTCAAGATAAAACGACCATTTATGGTTAATTAACAGCTTGGATCGCTACGTTTTGAAACTTTATGTAGAAGGCCGTTCCTTCATCACTCGTTTCCAATTCAATTTCCGCTTCGTGTCTCGAAGCAATGCTATAACAAACCGCTAACCCTAACCCAGTACCTTCATCTTTTGTTGTAAAGAATGGAGTTCCGATTTTCTCAAGAAACTCCTGAGGGATTCCTTGCCCTTGATCGGCTATTTTTAGCGTAATTGATTGTCCACTAGTATACGTTTCAATCTCTAATTCTCCACCTTCAGACATCGCTTCTAAACCATTTAACGCAATATTTAATATCAATTGCCTAATTTCCTTTTCATCAAGATATACTTGCGGAATGTCACCTAAATTGAGGTTGATTGTTTTATTGCTAAGCAAAGCCTCTGCTTGAAGCAATGGATAAATGGTATCAACAATCACATTGAGATCTTTTAACTTTTGGTCACTCGCCTTATCTTTGGCAAGCGTGAGGAATTCTTTAATAATCGCATTTGCTCGGTTCAATTCCTCAATCATCAAATTCACATACTCCTGTGGTTGTGAAAAATCTTCACTCTTTGCAATTTGCAAGAAACCAAGAACTGTTGTCATCGGGTTTCGAATTTCGTGAGCGATCCCCGCTGCCATTTCTCCAATTAAATTAAGGCGATCTAATCGTACGAGCTCTTTTTCTAAATGAACACGATCAGTAATATCAGTGATGACACTAATAATGCAACGTTCATTCTGTATCTCAACAACCTCAGTTGATAGCAGACCTTCGCGGACTTGCCCATGCTTCGTGAGGTACTGTATTTTAGCATTACGAACACATTTTTCTAAATCCAAACTTGTCGTATACTTATCATCATTGTCTCGTTCTGCAATGATCTGTAAAAAGTTCTTCGTTTTATTGGCGACTTCTTCCTTTACATAATCTGTAAAATGCAACCAACTCTCATTAACATCAATAAACCTTCCGTCTTCAAGAGATCGTATGGCAATTAAGTTAGGGCTTGATTCAACAATTTTTTGGAACCGCTCCTGTGAATGACGAAGGTCTTTATTAGTTATAACAAGCTCCTCAGTTTTTTCTTCAACAAGTTGTTCTAGATTGTTAAATTGCTCCTGTAATTTCAACTCCATATGCTTACGTTCGGTAATGTCCTTAATAAAACAAACATAGATTTGTTGACCTTCAACATCTGCTTCACCAATTCTCACTTCTGCAGGAAATAAGCTTTCATCCTGTCGCTTAGCTTTTAATTCAATTGCCTCTGTTTTTGCTTTCGAAAAAAGATCCTCATCGACTGGATCTATGATAAGTTGTTGAATGTCAGGCCTTAACTTTGGCAACAATAGACGCACTGACTGGCCGTCAAGCTCCTCAATGGTGTACCCAAACATCTCCTTAACAATCGGATTAACTTGGATGATTTCACCATGCTCATCAAGGGTCACGACTGTATCGGAAGAAGTTTCACCAATCACTCGTGCTAAAGCTTCAGCTTTTCTTAATTCAGATGTCGTTTTGAGAAGTTGTTCGTTATTTTTTTCTAACTGTTGTGAGTGCTGTTGTAGCAAAAATGATTGCTGCTTTACCTGTTCATGGTATTGTTGTAACTTCACAAATGCTTCGACTTTTGACTTTAAAATATCAGGATTCAATGGCTTAAAAATATAATCGACAGCACCGACTGAGTACCCTTGATAAACATGTTCATTGGCCTGACTAATCGCTGTGATGAAAATAATCGGTATATGGGCAGAGCTTTCTCTTTTTTTTATCAGCTTCGCCGTTTCAAAACCATTAAGACCAGGCATTTGAACATCCAATAAAATGACGGCACAATCATACTTCAATACAAATTTTAACGCTTCTTCTCCTGAGGTAGCTTTTATCAAATTGTAGTTCGGGGATACGAGTACCGCCTCCAAAGCTAGTAAATTTTCTGGTCGATCATCTACTAATAAAATATTAACCTTACGATCGTTATTCATAGCAATATCCCCCATTGTCAACACTTCTTGATTTTTCGATATATTTTTTCGTCACCATCAATTTCCTCATATTTATCAGCATAGTTTGTATACTGTAACGTTTCTTTGTTTCCTAACCCTAAAAATCCTGATGAACTCAAGCTATCATGAAACAAATGAAAAACTCGATTTTGAAGCGTTTGGTTAAAATAAATCATGACATTTCTACAAATAATAACGTGAAATTCGTTAAACGAATGATCTGTCGCTAAATTATGATGAGCAAAAACAATGTTCTTTTTTAGGAAAGGATGGAAAACGACTCGTTCAGAGGTTGCCGTATAATACTCTGAGAATGCCGTTTTCCCCCCTGCTTGATGATAATTTTGAGTATACTTTTTCATTAAATGCAATGGAAATTCGCCTTTCTTTGCCTTGGCGAGTATTTTTTCATTAATATCGGTCGTGTATATGATTGTTTTCTCAAACAGCCCTTCCTCATATAACAGAATAGCCATCGAATAAACTTCCTCACCCGATGAACATCCAGCATGCCAAATCCTTATGAATGGGTATTTCTTCAAGATCGGAACAACGTTTAGGCGGAATGATTTAAAAAATCCAGGGTCACGAAACATTTCTGTTACATTAATAGAGAAATCATCTAGTAATCTCTCCATAAGCGCATAATTATGGAGAACAGCCCCCTGAAGTTCTGAAATACTCGATAGTTTCTCAGCCTGAAGACGATGATGGATTCTTCGCTTGATCGAAGAATAAGCATAATTGCGAAAATCAAAGCCGTAATGCCGGTATATCCCTTCAAGCAACAACTCAATTTCAATTTTTTCTAAGTCCTCATCCACCAATTGATTCACCGTTACCTTTACCTCTATATCTTCGATAACTAATCACCACCTATTTATAAAGCCAAACTCGAATTAATGAAAAGAGCTGATCTAGGTTAACTGGCTTACTGATATAATCCGAAGCACCAGCTTCAATACATTTTTCACGATCATTTTTCATTGCCTTTGCTGTGAGCGCAATAATCGGAAGTGTTTGGAATTCAGGAATTTTTCGTATCTCTTGCATCGCTTCATAACCATTCATTTCAGGCATCATAATATCCATTAAGACAATATCTATATCAGGAGTTTTTTGTAACACCTCAATCGCCTCTTTACCGTTTTCAGCAAAAACAACATCCATTTTTTGAGATTCAAATACTGTCGTTAATGAGAACACATTTCTCATATCATCATCGACGATTAATACTTGCTTATCTTCTAATATTTCACGGCACTTCTGCTTTTCTTCAAGTAGATCCTTGTCCTGGTCCTGTTCTTCATCATCACCAGATGAGGCATCGTTCTCAGTTGTGCTTTCCGCTTGAGTGTCCTCTTCTTCTAAAACAGTTGCGGCAACTTCTTCAGCTGCTACATACTCGGCTGAAGATATTGATTCTGGGATGGCCACAGTAAACGTACTTCCCTCTCCAACCATACTTTTGACTTCAATCGTCCCACCTAACAAATGAACAAGTTCTCGACAAATTGAAAGCCCTAAGCCTGTTCCTCCAAAATTACGGCTTGTCGTTCCATCCGCTTGTCGAAAAGCTTCAAAGATCGCTGTTTGTTTTTCTGCTGGAATGCCGATCCCTGTATCAATGACAGTAATTGTAAACATTCCTACATTTGACCCATCTGTCTGAATCGTTTCCATCCGCTGATTGTCTTTTCCAAAATGAAGTTTTATACGCCCTTTTTCTGTAAACTTAAACGCATTGGATAACAAATTCTTCAAAATTTGTTTTAAACGTTGATCATCAGTGAAAATAATTTTCGGTGCTTCTTCATCCGTCGAAATCGTAAAGTCTAAACCTTTTTGGCGAGCAACCGGATTAAACTGCCTTTTTGCAAAGGCCTGAATATCGGTTAACATGACTTCTTCCGGATAGACATCTACTTTTCCTGACTCAATCTTTGACAAATCGAGAATATCATTAATTAAATCTAAGAGATCTTTTCCAGACGTATAAATCGTATGTGCATATTCCACTTGTCTCTTAGAAAGATTTCCTTCCTGATTTTCAGTTAGCATTTGCGAAAGGATCAACATACTATTTAATGGTGTTCTTAATTCGTGGGACATGTTGGCTAAAAACTCGGACTTATAACGCGAGCTAAGCTCGACTTGTCCATTCTTTTCCTCAAGATCCGCTTTTATTCTTTCTAACTCTTTTGTTTTCTCTTCAGAATTTTTATATTGTTCTTCTAACTGCTCATTAAACATTTTTAATTCTTCTTGCTGTTGCTGAAGTTCTTCAGACTGGCTTTGCAGTTCTTCGGTTAATGCTTGTGATTCAGAAAGAAGCTTTTCAATTTTCATATGGCCCACAATTCGGTTCATCATGATGCTAATTGGACCAAGCAACTGTTGTAAAAACCTACGTTGCAACGGTTGAATAGCCTCAAATGAAGCTAATTCAATAACTGCTAGAACATCCCCTTCGAATTCAACAGGCAAAATAAGCAAATGTTGAGGCTCAGCACTCCCTAGTCCCGAACTTATTTTGACATAGTTTTTCGGAATCGAGTGCAACTCAATCTCTTTGCTCTCGGCAGCGCATTGCCCGACTAATCCTTGTCCGTAACGGAAGCTCTTTGAGGTGCTAGACAGCTCATCATCTGCGTATGCAGCAAGCTTGTAATAAACATCTTCATCCTCCGGTTTACTATAAACAACACCATACGTTGCCCCAACGATTGGCGTAACTTTAGTGATAAATGCCTTTGCAAACGATTCTAAGTTTTGCTCCCCTTGGTTTGCGGTCGTAATTTCGGTTAACTTTGTTTTTACCCAGTTGTCCTCCTTCATGGTTTCCTTCAATCGATTTTCCTTCTCCATATGATCTTCTAGTGCATTCGCGAGCTCGTTATAGGCTGTTGCAATTTCACCGATTTCATCTTTGGTAATAACCTCTGCCCTTGGTAGCTGTTGATCGGTCCTTGTAATCGCACTTGTTAAGACATTACTAACATGATTGATATTTCTACTAATGCTTCGTACGACCCAGAACGTCACAACAATACCAATGAGAAAACAGGCAACAATTAATGCGATCATGCTATTAACTGCAACAGAATTCATATGACTAGCTTCATCTAATACCTCATACATCGCTCGTTCTTCAACATTCACTAATTCAAAAAAGTCATCACTTAAATTACGCAGAAGGTCGATGTTGTCACCAATTAATAGCTGAGTACCCTCTTCTTGTCGTTCTTCCCTAATCAAATTAAGTACAGTATTAACAATTGCATCATACTCTGAGTGAATTTCTTGTAACCCAGTTACTAGCTCATGTGTCTCATTATTATTGAATTGGCTGAGTTCAGTTATTGCTTCTAGGGACTGATTTCTTGATTCTTCAATGACCTCATATTCTGCAGGTGTGATTTCGTTTGTTTCCTTTAAGAGTAATTCACGTACCAACCGGCCCGTCGTGTTTGTTTCCGCTTGAAATAAATTCGCTAGACGAACACGTTCATAATGCTCGGTTACAATCTCTTCTAGAAACTTATTTTGTTGCTGTAAGGTAGAATAATAGCTTAACCCTAGAATCATAATGATGATTAACAAACTAGCAAATCCAATAATTAACTTCGTTTGGTATTTCATCTACAGCCAACCTTCCCTAAATATTAATGTCAATGTTACTTGCTTTAGCACCTAAATGATTCCCTCATAAAGCTTTTTACTTAAAAGTTCATTTTTTTAACTGAAAATTCCTTACTATCTGACAAAAATCATACTATATTTAGCTAAAAAATTCCATAAAAATTAAGAGAAACGTACTTTTTCTTATAAAAAAATGTAGAGCAACAAATGAGCCCTACATTTTTTTCTGCCAATATTGATTTATAAATTTATCACGACCCGATTTTTTACGATCCTCACCGTATTCTTCTGGATTCTTTTTATAAAAGTCCTGATGAACATCTTCTGCTGGATAAAATGGTTTGGCTGGTAAAATGTCTGTAACAATCGGTTTCTGAAAGCGTCCCTCTTGCTCGATTTTTTTCTTTGAAGCCTCCGCTAAGATTCGCTGCTGCTCATTCTCATAAAAAATTGCCGTACGATACATATCACCACGATCATGAAATTGACCACCTGGATCGGTCGGATCAATCTGAGCCCAATATAAATCCAACAATTTTTCATACGGAAAACGCTTCGGGTCAAATGTGATCTCAACGACCTCATAATGGCCTGTTGTCCCCGTTTGTACTTCTTCATAGGTTGGATATTCAGTGTAACCACCGGAAAAACCCGAAACGACATTTATAATGCCCTCTTGTTGATCAAAGGGTTGTACCATACACCAAAAACAACCTCCAGCAAATATTGCTTTTTGATACTTTTCCTTGCTGTCCTGCGCCATTTTCCTTCCCTTCCCTTTCCTATCACCCAATTGTTACAATGATCCTCTTATTATACTAGACATAGCTTTCATTGCTCAATAGATTGATCCCCACTTTCAAGGTGTTTCCTTTAAACAGAATACAGAGGAATTGTTGCTCGTATTTACAACCCTCAAACAAACTTCTGAAGCTATCCTAGTTGAAGTTGAAAACATTTCAATGATTCCGAAACAAACAGCAAGATTAACATCCGATACTCATACAACAACACAAGAGCAACACAATAAAATGGAAAAACTCCAATCAAACTCGGTCGACCTCAAAGAAAAGCCAAAGAATTCCAATATGAGGTACAAAAATTTAAAACCTAATCATTCAAACAAGGGGAGATGCCTGTATAATGACAGGCGTATTATCAGCTAGGTTAAACTAGATCTACACGTGTTAGTGTGAAAAGTCCAAGCTCCACCCCTTGTATGACTAGAAACCAGTAAACGCATTCATACCACTTTTACCGAGTAAATACGCTCCCATTAAAAAGGCTTCGGTATCATCTCGTACCCGATTCAATCCTGATGGATGTTGTTTAACTTGGATAGTCAAAGGTTCATGATCTATACCATTTTCAAACGCATCAGTTAAAAAACCCGCTGTTTCAGCTAAACCTGCACGGCCGCTCTGCATAATATCATGGAACGAAATAAATGCATGCATCACGCCAAGGTAACGTGATGCTCTGACAGCAACACCAGCCTCGGAAAGTTTTTCTGCATAGGCTTCCCCTTCATCACGTAAAGGATCAAATTCGGCTGTAATTACCAAAGCTGGCGGTAGATTTGATAAATCCTCTGCCTCCAATGGTGATGTATATGGGTTTAGCCACATCACCTTATCTGGAGTATAAGACTCACGTGCTAGTTCCATAACACTTCTTGATAAGAGGAAATATCCACTATCAAAGGCTTGCCTAGATTCATTTTCAATATCTTTAAATGTCGTTAACGGGTAAAATAATGCTTGTGCTTTAAGATCTGGACCGTTACGATCACGTGCCATTGTCGCCACGACGGTAGCAATATTACCTCCTGCACTATCACCGACAACGGCCATCTGAGATGGATCTCCTCCCAATTCACCGGCATGTTCATGTGCCCATTTTAAAGCCTCATAACTATCTTCAATAGCCGTTGGAAACACATAGTGAGGAGCGACACGGTATCCAACTGAAATGACGATACACCCTGTTTGTCGAGACAGAGCACGAGTAATACTATGATGAGTATGAATGTTCCCATAGCCTTCCATAAAGGCGCCGCCATGATAATACATGATAATCGGTACCTGTTCTTTTCCAAGCGGTCGGTAGATACGAACCGGAATTTGACTGCCATCTGAAACTGAAATGCTCTGATCTTCTTGAACCATTGTTGGCTGCCCCTTTGACCTCTTGGTAAGAAGTCGGTCAGGAAGAATATCAGGATCAAGAGGTACAAGCTGATTATTTATCGCATGTAGAATCACTGCCGTTTTTGCAGGAAGCTTTCCATGATCAGTTGAAGCCCATTGTTGTATGTATACAAAAACAGCGAATATCGTAATAAAGATCATGATAAGTACAAATAGTAAACTTCTCTTCACCATAGCACTTGCTGTCAAATAAGACAGCACTTTCCCCCTCTTAACAATAATTCGATTAATTTGGACGATATACTGTTTTATAATTTGTTATATCTAAATAACTATTCGTAACATCAATAAAGGCTGCATCAGTGCACATTCTAACTGATCAGGATGAGAAAGAGCTAATACATTCACAGAAATAAGCTTGATATATTTCGTAAAGGAATATTTATAAAATGTGTATTTTTCTCCACCCCTAGATCCTTCATTCCCTTCTTTATTAAAAAAACAAAAAAGGGAAAGGTTGCCTGCATAGTATACAGCAATCTTTCCCTTTTTATTTACAAATCATATTTAACTTTCTTCGTGTTGTTCCTCTGATTCCGAAGGTGCTTCCTCATACCAATTATCTAACACCTTAGCATCTAACACTTTTTCCTCAATATATTCTCGTTGCCTCTTTGTAAACTGGTGGTCAATCTCTAAATCTAACTCTTTTGCTAATTTCACAACCGTTAGAAGTTCCTGCCAAGCGACATAACGCTTATACCAAAAGAACTGCGGTTGCTCAGCCATATATGGATATAAATCATCAAACTCCGTATGCTTACAATCAACAGTCCGTTCAAAATGTACCTTCGCCTCATTTATTTTCCCCTCAAAAAATTCTGAAAAATCTCGGTTCACAACAATCACTCCCCAACTTTAGATTATAAGACATACCTATAAACACTATAATTGCTAAAAAGACTTCTCTCTCTATTTTGCCATACCTCGAACACTAAAATCAAAAGTATTTTATCGATGAATCTAAATGATTTAGTCCTTTTATCTATGTACTTGATAAAACTTGTTCGTTTCTATTCACTTCGCACAAAAAATCCGTCAAGAGGTAATAATTTCATTACCTATGTATTATATTCTTAATGATTGTATGGTTCTCTCTAAGCCAGTTTCATGGCAAACTAACATGAGATCGCCACATAGAGGAGGTTCAAATGAATGGTCAAGGTTCAACTACAGCTAGATTGAAAAAAAACAGCGGGTATCCCCGTTTTTTTATGCGCTCAATTAAAAGGCCAATGCTATTTTGTCAAGACGTAACAGGTGAAGACAAACACTATGGTATTACGTCTCTATTAATCGTTTCAATATTAATTCCTATACTCACCTTAGTTCAAAATCATTCGAATACGACACAATCACTCGTTGACACACTACCTGCAACCATAATTATTCCATTTGTTTATCACATTTCTTTTTTCTTCGTTTTATGTCTAACAATCCTTGTATTCATCCGCCTCATGAAAACTGATTATCATTTTGGTGATGTGCTCGCTAGATTCGGATCATTTTTAAACGTGTCTATTTTTTTCACGGCAATCAGTCTGTTGTTTCAGTTACTAACGATGTCAACCCTCAGCACCTTCTGTCTATTTCTTGCATTGCTACATGTTTTAGTTGCCATTGCCTACACGATGCACTCATTTAAAGCCCCATTCAAAACGGGGTTAGACCCTATCTATGCGACACTCGCACTCTATGTTCTTCTTGGATTATGGTTTACGTCAACCTCTGACCCTATCACTCCACTCTTTCTACAATCATTGCTTCAAATGTTTTAAATTACATTAAATATGATACGTGAAATTTCCATAACCACTTAAAAAAGAGTGTAGACGATAAAATCTACACTCTTCCTTGTTAACTATACATAGCTTCTACTTCTTTTTGTAAGCTTTCATCTTCAATGTATTCGTTATAACTCATTTGTTTATCAACTAGACCATTCGGAGTCAATTCAATGATACGGTTGGCGATCGTTTCAATGAACTGATGGTCATGCGAAGTAAATAGCATTGACCCTTTATAGCTAATTAACCCATTATTTAAAGCTGTAATTGACTCTAGATCAAGGTGGTTCGTTGGGTCATCAAGAAGAAGGACATTCGCACCACTTAACATCATTTTTGATAGCATACAACGAACTTTTTCACCACCAGATAAGACGCTCGCTTCTTTTTTAACTTCTTCACCAGAGAACAACATTCTCCCTAAAAATCCGCGTAAAAAGCTCTCACTCTGATCTTCCGGTGAGTATTGACGTAGCCAATCAACTAGGTTTAAGTCAACACCATCAAAGTATTTCGAATTATCCTTTGGAAAATACGCTTGTGAAGTTGTAATGCCCCACTTATAACTACCGCTATCCGGCTCAAGTTCACCCATTAAGATTTTAAATAGCGTTGTAATCGCAATTTCGTTACGACCAACGAACGCAATTTTATCGTCTTTCGTCATACGAAAGCTAACATTATCAAGAACTTTTTCACCATCAATCGTTTTCGTCAAGCCTTCAACCAAAAGCAAATCATTTCCAATTTCTCGATTTGGAGTAAAATTAACAAACGGGTAGCGACGTGACGATGGTTTAATGTCATCAAGTGAAATTTTTTCTAAAAGCTTCTTTCTAGAAGTTGCCTGTTTTGACTTTGACGCATTTGCACTAAAACGAGCGACAAAGTTTTGTAGTTCTTTAATTTTTTCTTCTTTTTTCTTATTGGCTTCTTGAGCCATCTTTAATGCCAATTGACTAGATTCATACCAAAAGTCGTAGTTTCCAACATAAAGTTCAATTTTACCGAAATCGAGATCAGCAATGTGTGTACAAACCTTATTTAAAAAGTGACGATCATGTGAAACTACAATGACTGTATTTTCATAGTTCATTAAAAAGTTTTCTAACCACATGATTGCTTTTATATCTAAGTGGTTCGTAGGCTCGTCTAATAGTAAAATCTCTGGCTTACCAAACAACGCTTGGGCAAGTAGGACCTTGACCTTTTCAGCTCCAGGAAGCTCTTTCATTTGTTTATCATGAAGCTCGTCAGGAATTCCTAGCCCTGAAAGTAAAATCGCAGCTTCTGATTCAGCCTCCCAACCGTTCAATTCAGCAAACTCTCCCTCTAATTCTGCTGAACGAATGCCGTCTTCATCGGAAAAGTCCGGCTTTGCATATATCGCGTCCTTTTCTTGCATGATCTCATACAAACGTTCATGCCCCATGATAACCGTTTGTAAGACCTGTTCGTCATCATATTGGAAGTGGTCCTGCTTTAAAACTGCTAACCGCTCACCAGGAGTAATAATAACTTCTCCTTTGTTTGGCTCAATCTCCCCTGATAAAATCTTTAGAAACGTTGACTTCCCTGCGCCATTGGCACCAATTAAGCCGTAACAATTTCCTGGTGTAAATTTAATATTTACATCCTCGAATAATTTGCGGTCTCCGTAACGAAGACTAACACCACTCGTACTAATCATATAATTAATATTCCTCCAATGTTCATTTATAGCACGTTCATTATAACATGCTTTATGTATGGAAAGTAACTAAAGCTATGTAAACCCTACTTACTTTCATTTTTTCGGTTAATTTCATACGCCTTAAGGTGTGTATAAACGACTTCTAAAAGTGGAGCTTTAACGTGATACGTACGTGCTAACTCTAACAAATAGCCTTGTATGTGATCAGCTTCAATTGGTGTATGCTTTTCGATATCACGAAGCATGGAGGCCTTCATTGTATAACTTTGTTTTGTTAGCAGATGAAATTGTTTTTCCTCAATTTCCGATGCAAGTGGTGCTTGTACGGCACGCATGATCGATGCAACTTCAGCAAATAGCTGTTTTGAAATGTCACGACCATATTCCGTTTCAAGAATTGGTCCTGTCGCTGAACGCATGAGGGTTGTCATCCCAGATAACGTTGTAATAAAAAGGTACTTATGCCATAAGTCTTGTTCAATCGTATCACTCAACTCAAATGTCGCATTGGCGGTAGAAAATAGCGTTTCTAATGCTTGAACACGAGTCGTCTTTTCACCGCTAAATTCCCCATACGTTAGTTTATGCGTACCACTTGTTTGAACGATCTCTCCTTTTTCATTTAACGTAGACTCAATAAAACATAAGCCACCGATCACTTGTTGGTGATCAAAGGCTTCCTTTAACGTCTGTAAGTGACCAATCCCATTTAATAATGGAAGGATAATGGAATGGCTATTTACATACGGTTTCACAGCTTTTATCGCTTCATCTAAATGATAAGCCTTCGTCGCTAACAAGATGACATCAAATGGTTCCTCTTTCTCACTTGCCAGCAATGTTTTTGGTTGAAGACGTACATCTCCATGGATGCTATTGATCACTAACCCATGGTGATCTAACTGCGCCTTGCGCTTGTCACGTACAAGGAAGGTTACATCCTCCCCTTTTTCAACTAAACGTCCTCCAAAATAGCCACCAACAGCTCCTGCACCTAACACTAATACACGCATAGATCCCTCTCCCTTCAAATTTAGTCTTATCCCTCTTTATTTATTGTAACTGATATTGCATCTCGTGCCAGTGCACGCCACCGTGTGAGGATGACGATGGTTTCATGTATGTAAAACCAAGGGCACCATAAAACTCAATAAGGTGTTTTTCACACATGAGCAAAATTCCTTTTAACTGATGTTTTCTTGCCTCGGAAATGACGTGTTGCACAAGTTTTGAACCGATCTGTTTGCGTCGTTCTGACGGTTTTACAGCTACCGTTAAAATGACGAAATAATCTCCATCTCGTGCAGGTTCACCCCCTTCACCCTTCATGCGATCATCCGCTACATTGGGTTCAGCCGTTCTGACGCCATTAGTTACACCGATGACTTCTCCTCGGTCCTTTGCAATAAAAAAGAAATCACGAAAATGTTCAAATCGATACGAGAATGCATCCATTGATGCAGCAATATCATCTCGATACGAAGATTTTTCAACGTTATATGCTTGTTTGCACTCCACCTCAGACGTTATGTTGATTATGTTCATCTAGCCCCTCCTCTACCTGTCATTTTAGCAAAATTCACCAGAAAACAGAATAATTCTCCAAAAGTGTTTGAAACAACGTTCTTTTTCACCAGCATAAAAAAAGTTTACCGAAGGAAACTTTTTAAGCGGCCATGCATATGCTATAGTAAACAATCACAGGAGGGAGTAGAACAATGGGGAAACATAAACGTTTAGTGATGTACGCTCACCTTTGTTCAAAATTAGGGATCATTAATGAAGATGAGAAGCAATCGTTGCTTAACAACGTGACTAACGAAATCGTTGATAAATCGAGGAAAAGCGGAGATCGGCCACGTACTTAACCTGACCGTTGCATCGAATCAGAATGACCGTTATCGGGTAAGGGTAGTCGTTGTTTGCCTCAGCCACGCTAACGATTTTGAAAATAATTCGTTTTCATACGAATAACCTGAAAATGTATGATCAGCAGTAGCGATGTAATCTTTGATAACAGACTCAGTTCTCCCTTGCTCTAATGCCTTAACATAATCAGCAGCATTTGTTTTTGGAACTTGTTCATCATCATCTGCATGAATGACACCCACCGGTCCATGATAAGAACGGATCGCTACTAAAGGGGCATGTTTTTTCAAATCAGCAAAGAATTCATGACGAAGTGAAAAACCTAAATAATCAAAACTTCCCACTCTCTTTGCCACTCTAACCGCTTGTTTACCAGTAATACGAGTAATGTCCTCATATGGTCTTGCTACTGGCGACCATAGCATTAATCGCTGAATGCGTTGATCTTGCGCAGAGGTAAGTGCTGAAACAGCTCCTCCCAAGCTATGACCAATAACTGTGATTTGGTCACCATCTAGCAATGATTCGTTTGTCGCCACATCAATCATTGCCTTCAATTCATTTATTTGGTTCGTTAACGTAACTTCACCATAATCGCCGTCACTTTCTCCACAGCCACTAAAATCAAAACGAAGAACCGCATATCCATGGTCGACAAAGTAACGTGCTGCTTTTACAAATAGACGATGTTCCCCAACCTTACTACCTACAAAGCCGTGCACGAAGATAATCACTGGTACCTTATTGTTTTCATTTTGATTTGGAACGTGTAAAACTCCCGCTAATCCTTTTCCATTGACATCAACCTGTATATTCTTTGTCGCCATATTGTACAGCCTCCTACCATTCTTTACAATTCTTATTAGTTTACTTGGTATTAAGTATAAACTTGTCTTACAAAGACGTCAACCTATATTTTCACACATAAATCAAGGTCGAGTTATTTAAGCTAATCATGGAGGTGAAATATCGTGGCAACGAATAAACAAAATCCTGATTTCAAACAATTAACGGACCGCGTGATACGAGAACGGCCCAAGCAACCAATTTTTGCAATGAAAACAAACCTTGATCAACCATCTCCACTTACAGATAATCCATATGTGCGAAAATCAACGGTTGATCATCAAGAGGAAAAGAAAATCGAATCATTCTTTGAAGAACGTTAATTAGTAGCAAAAAACGGCTGTCCCAAATGTCAATGAACATCACCTCTACCATGTCATATGGCCTAAATCCTGCAGAGATAAGATTTTTTGGGACAGCCTTACTTCGTTATTTTAGGAAAGCCTAGCAATACCAAAGCATTTTCGAGCACTTCCACTTCATCCAAAAGAAGTTCAAATTGTTCTGGATAGTATGCTTCTCGATTAATCATAACGTTGCTTGCGCATTCGATCCCCTTTTCCATCAAAAAAGGACTACACTTTAGCTAGCCCTTTTCGTCACATATCTTTGAAACACTCATAATCACTCAATCTACTTTTGACCACCTATGATTTTACGCCGACTTTTGCTCATCTTCTTCTGAGGAAGGTTCATAAATACGCTTTTTGCCTATGAGAATAAAATATAAGAGGACACCAGCCCCAATCCCCCAAGCAGGGCCTTGAATGGCAGTTAACATCCCAATTGCTAAAGCTAATCCTCGTGAGACATTATCAGTCACCATCCCCATGGCAACATACGCACAAGCAAATCCTGTTAGCAAAAGAGTCAATGACAGCGCTACAGGAAGTAAAGGAAGCATGATTCCAATCATTGGTGTTAAAAACACTAATGGCAACGCTAATAAATACCAATTAATCGTTCCTGTAAAAATAGAATCCATCGCTTTTTTACTAGATTTATAACGTTCAATCACGAACACTTGAATGCCGGTCCACATCGCACCATGTAGTGGGATTAATACACCCCCTGTGAACATTTGACCAATATTTCGGATAAATAAAGAAATATGCGTACGAGTATGATTTACATCAATCGTTTCATCTTTTCTTGCTTTATTTGCTTCTTTTAAAAGCGTATCAGCCACAAGTAAATCACCAAAGACCAACACGTAGACCATAATTGAAATAGGAATAGATGCAATGATCATCGACAGAGATGGCCAACCTACCCCCCATGGTGACGTTGTCGCTAGAAGCTCACCAATTTGAGGGACAAAAATTCCCCATTCAATGTTAAATGCTAATTCTCCTGAAGCGATACCAACGATGGCAGAAACAATAAAACCGGCTAGAATCGCATTTGAGACCATGAGAACTTTTATTTTTGTATTTGGCAACCTAGAGAATGGGATTGAGAACATTAACACCAAGACAACAATCCACGCTGAAATTAACGTAAACGGTAACTCCTGCACGCGATCAAGTTCAGATTGAAAAGCTGCAATCGCGGCCCCCATAATGATCCCTGCTTTTAATGTGGTCGGAATAATCGTATTAAATTTTTCCCCCAACCCGGTTAAACCAAAAAACAAAAACAACACAGAAACTACCAATGTTACAGCGATCATCGCTTGAACGGCTTCGGGACCTGGCGTAAATCCCCCTAAGAAGACAATGATTAATGGCAGTGCTGGAGTAATCCAACCTGCGGTATAAGCATCTCCAAAGAGAAGTGTCTGTGACCAAACCCAAAACAGTTGGATTGCCAACATTGACCAAGCCACTTCAAATGGTATAGCAAAGAACTCCATCATTAACGGAGCCAATGCTCCACCTGTAGCTAGTGATAAGAATGCACCTTGAATCGCTATTGACCATGAAAAACCAACGTGAACACCTGGTACCCTCATCGTAAAAGGGCCCCATTTAATCCCCGGCTGGATTCCACCGTAAGGACGCTTTTTCCTCATAAGATCCCCCATTCCATAAAATAGTTAAAAAGATAACAAAAGTATAGCTACTTTAAAATTTCGAGACGTCATCAATCTCAATTTCACGTATATGGAATAATACTAGCCATTAAACTTGTCCATCTACGCTTCACTCGAGTACTAACCGGTTAGTACATAAATAGTTTAGTCGAACAACCGACTGCGATCAATATTTATTTGGAAATTTTAGAATATTTAGTCTTATTTCTACAAAACTAGTGATGAACAGACATAAACATCAAGCTCATTTCGTTTATTTCGACATCTATAAAAAAAGGAGCTACAACTTTTTCCTTTTTCAAGATAAAAAGTTGTAGCTCCCTCATCATTAATCAACAACCGGCTCCCTTTCTAAGGCCTCAAGAAGCTCTGCTAACGTTGTTGTTGCGAATGTTTTATGTAGTGTTTCTTCTACAATAGAAAATAAGCCGATAAGTAAATAAGGTTCTTTATTCTTTGCTTGTTCAAGTAAGCTTGGAAGTTTTCCTTCTAAGGACGTTATCACCTCGCCTATTGTCAGTTGTTCCGGGCGTCTGATTATTCGATAGCCACCATTCGAACCACGAAGACTTTGAACATAACCTAATCTTTTTAAATCAACGAGGATTTTCTTTAAATATGGCACAGGAACTGCTGTTTTCAGACCAATTTCATCGACTGGGATAACCACTCCAGGGTGTTGAGCTAAAAACAACAGCGCCTGTAACGAGTATCTGACTTTGTTTGAGTATTCCATGTTTCAACCCCTCCCAATTTCAAATAGATGTGTATATCCATCCAAATTCCACTAATATAAAACAAGCCTATCATTTGCCCTAGCCTCATGAGCGAACTTTCTCTTGGTCTAGAGAAGCCACCTAAGCGGAACCTAAGAACTCTTTCACACTAAACGACAAAAGGCTCATACTCGTCGGTGAGTATGAGCCTTCGGTTTTCCGATCAGCAACGTTTTTAGCAGTTTCAATTTTATTAACCATATAATACTATAGGTTTTGTCGGAAATAAAGCCTTTTTTATATTTTAGTAAGAAAATGACCTAAAGTCGGTCACTCGGGAACTACCTTTCCCTCTCGTGACGTTTGTCACTGACCTTATCAGAAATTACTAGTAAATTAACATTATAAGAGCTACACCTTATACATAAATTAGACAACTTTACGGAGGGATATACTATGAACCATAGATTTGAAAGAATGACAAATGTAAGCGACATTGTAACGAAAGTACCTCAAGCAAGTGACTTATTCAAAAAACATAGAATTGACTTTTGTTGTGGTGGAAATCGTCCACTCGCAGAAGCAATTGAAGAAAGAAACCTTAATGAAGAAGAAATTCTAGAGCAATTAGACAAGCTATACGATGAAACGTTTGCAGAAAACCAAACAAAAACAGATTGGACGACTGCTCCTTATTCAAACATCATTAACCATGTCGTTAAGAAACATCATGGGTACCTTACTCAGGAACTGACGCCATTAAGTCAATTTGTAACAAAGGTGTACCGTGTTCATGGCGGTGATCGTCCAGAACTAGCTGATGTCCATCAACTTTTCTTCCAGCTAAAAGATGAATTACTCGAACATTTACAAAAAGAAGAGGAAGCTGTCTTTCCGTTAATCAAAGACTATGAGGTAAACCCGACACCTGAAAAGCTTGAAAAATTACGTACGATAATTGCCGAGCTTGAAAGTGAACATGATGTAGCTGGTGCCATTTTAAGCAAAATTAGAGATGTTACAAATGACTTTGAGCTTCCTCAAGGAGCTTGTATGACGTATCAACTTACTTACCGCAGACTAGAAGATTTGGAATCAGATATGTTTCAACATGTCCACCTAGAAAATAACATTCTCTTCCCTCGAATTTTCAATGAAAAGATAGCATAATCATAAAAAGAGAAGCATGGAGCATCCATGCTTCTTTTTTATGATTGGCTCTGTTATCGTTGAATGTTGATATTGGGCTCATTTTATGGGAGATATGAATGAAATCCTATGAGAAAATAAATTTTCTCCATGATTTCATTCATATCTTCCAACCTTTCAGTACCTGATAGGCGTACGAAACTAAGGTTTCGCACGAAATGAGCCCAATATCAACGAGCATCAACACTAAGCTTTAACACAGCGCCATATGATTAGGACGAGAACACTCGTCACTTCAGTCGTGTGAGGTTCAAGATTTTAAAAATAAGCCTTTGATGGTATACCATAGATTTTGTGGTCGAAGGGCTAACCGCTTCATAAAAAAGGGATACCACTCTTTACCATATGGAACATAAATACGAACATTGTAGCCTGCCCGAATTAATTGCCTTTGAAGTTCTGTTTTAAATCCTTGCATAAGTTGAAATTCAAAACAATCTGAAGCTATTTTATGCTGCTTGACAAAACGAACGATTTTGCGAATCATATTGGCATCATGTGTTGCAATTGCAGTATAACTCCTAGTTGTTAGGCGTTGAGTAATCATCGTAAAAAAGCGCTCATCAATGATGTCTTGTTGTTGAAGCGCTACAGCGACATCCTCTTTATTTCCACCTTTAACGAAGCAAATCTTCGCACCCTGTAAAGTCCTCACATCTTGATACACTTGTTTAACATTTGCTTGCAAAACGAGCTCACAGTTTGGATACGAGGCAAGTAGTTCATTAAAAACACGAAGCGTTTGCTCATATTCACAATAATCTTCCATATCAATACTAATGATTGTATGTGCTAGACTCGCTTTTTCAAGTAGTTGCTTAAGTAATGAAACGGCATGCAATCGATCGATCCCAATCCCAAATTGTGTTAGTTTTATCGCCAACGTACAATTGAGTTGATGATCTTGAATCCATGTTAATGTCTGTAGACATTGGTTGGCAGCTTGGAGTGCATCAGACCTCGTTTCAGCGGTTTCACAAATATTCTCAACCTTGCATGAAAACCCCTCCGCATGTCTTTCCTTTACGGTAGCCATCATGCTCTCAATTGTTTCACCTGCGACGACCTGTGAGGCACCCACTCGCATTCCCAAGCGTTGCAGTCTCTTTGCTTTTGCTAATGATAAGAATAATGACTTCCTAATTTTCCCGATCATGATGCCCTTCCTTCACTTCTCAGTGATTGCATTTTTCTCCTACACTTTAAGATAACACGTTTAACGATTATCGTCAGCGCCTTCATCCTTCCACTTTTTCACATCATCAGAATCGTTAGGTCGCTCTAGTATGTCATCTCCCTTATGACAGATAAAAAAAACGAGTTTGAGCAAACCGTTGATCTACACGTCAAAAACACCTTTCGATCAAACCAAGTTCAAAAGGTGTCAGTGACTAAGTTAATTACAAGATAGCATATTTAGCTTCAGCTACTTTTACGAGCTGTTTTCCTAAGTTCTTTCCTTCAAATAGTCCTAAAAACGCATCTGGAATGTTTTCGAACCCTTCCGTAATCGTCTCTTCATACGTTAATTTTCCTTCACGTAGCCAAGTCGCTAACTCTTTTATCCCCTCTGTAAAACGGTCCTGATAATTAGCAACAATAAACCCTTGCATGAGAACACTATTTTTAACTAAGTATGGCTGAATTCGTGGACCTATATCTTTTCCAGCGGCATTATATGAAGAGATCGCCCCACAAAGCGGAATACGCGCGAAACGATTTAGTAGCGGCATCACTGCATCACTGACCTCGCCACCAACATTATCAAAATAGACATCCACACCATCTGGGCAAGAGTGTTGTAACGCCCTTTTCACACTCGTTTCTGTTTTGTAATTAATCGCTGCGTCAAAACCGAGTTCATCTAGCAAATATGAAATTTTCTCGTCAGACCCAGCAATTCCGACGACTCGTGCTCCTTTAATCTTGGCAATTTGACCTACGATTGAACCAACAGCGCCAGCGGCACCAGAAACAACAACTGTTTCCCCCTCTTGAGGTTTGCCGATCTCTAGCAAACCAAAATAGGCTGTTAACCCAGGCATTCCTAATATACCAAGCGCTGTTGTTACCGGGGCAAGCTCTGGTGAAAGCTTGCGAAGCTCATTTTCATGAGCAACGGAAAATTGTTGCCAGCCAAGCATTCCTGAAACCACATCACCTTGCTTGAATTGCGTTGATCTTGATTCAACCACTTCACCAATCACACCACCCGTAATCACTTCATCGAGCTGAAACGGAGCGATATAGGATTTCTCATCATTCATACGTCCCCTCATATAAGGGTCCACAGATAAATATAGTGTCCGAATAACAACCTCACCTTCACAAGCTCGTGGTATCGAGCCCTCAACAAATCTAAAATCCTCCATCGTTGGCAACCCTTTCGGTCGTTTCGCAAGCTGAATTTGTTTATTGACTTCAGTCATAACATATCTCCTCTCTGAATATAGTGAAAAGCCTCTTCTTCATTACATTTGACAGAATCACACACAATTCCTGTGAAAAGGTGGGCTGCCTAGAACAAGTTTATTCTTACGGTAACGTTTGAATGGATACTTCCTGTTTAAGACGATTCCAGCTCACTGAAGCTCCAAAGGCTTCACTCACAAAGCGTAACGGCACAAACGTGCGTCCTTCCTTAATGACTGGAACAGCCTCAATCTCAACTGCTTGACCATTGACACTCGCTTGCGTTGAGCCTACCTCTAACTCAATTAACGTATGCCCGTCCTCTGCTGTTATCTGTTGATTTGAAGCGTCCCAGCTCACAAAAGTTCCTAGTTGCTCAAAGATCGCTCGTAAAGGTACGAATGTGTGCCCTTTTTCTATAAACGGTTCTTCTTGATAGTCTTGGGTTTCTCCATCAATCGTCACAATAAGACCTGAATGTGTAGGCTCATCTTCTCTGTACTGTAAATCGCTGATTTTCCATCCTTCGCTCGTGTCATTGACTGTTAAAACTTCATAATGATCGTCCCACGTAACCGGACCTTCATATTGAGCTGGGAAAAACTCATAGATAAGGTAGCGATTATTCGCCCTGTCATATGCAACATTTGTACGATCATCATAACTATAGAACGGGATGTATGTAATAAAAAAATCAGTTCCCAAGCTAATATACCCGTTCTCATCATGAAAAAGATGATCATCTGCAAATCTTGCTGTAAACTCTGGCGTAAAAAAAGGATGTAACACCTCTTCTACCTCTTGCCAACTGCGATGGGTTTCTCCTAATGACAATTGCGCCTCATAAGCTTCTTGTAAAAAAGAAAACATCTCTTCTTTTGTCTCGGCCTGAGCCGTTCCTGAGAATGTCCATAGGCTAGCAAATATAAACGAACATCCTAAAACGAAGATCACCTTCGATATCGACTGCATCATTCATTTCCCCCTTCGCAGCGTTTGGAGCCTGTCCAATGTATTCTATTTAAAATGTATGACAATGCACTGGAAAACATTCAAAAAATCTAGTCAACTTTTTCTAGTCGCCTATGAATAAAAGGATTAAAACGTCTTTTCCTCCATATAGATGTATTAAAGAACTGCCAAACATTCGGCACCACGTGCCAACGATTAAGCAACAAGAAAGGGGGAGTCCAATGTTCGTTGAGCATACCAATACGAAGGAAATGTTACATGCAATTGTCGATACGATCGATGAGGGCATTCATGTAATCGATATCAACGGCATTACGATCTATTACAATCAAATTGCCGCCAAACATGATGGTGTCCACCCACATGAGGTCGTCGGAAAGCCCCTCCTCGATGTCTTCCCATCATTAACTCGCTCAACAAGTACACTATTGAAAGTGGTTAAAACAGGGAAGCCGATTTATCATCAACAGCAGACCTATACAAATATTCGCGGCGAACTAATAGACACCGTTAATACAACAATCCCTATTTACGTTAAAGATCAGCTTGTCGGTGCCTTAGAAGTGGCGAAAGACTTAACCAAAATTAAACAACTATCCGAAAAACTGCTTGACATTCAAAGTGCAGTCGCAACGAACCAAACAACAGCCGTTGATCAAGAACAGCAGCCCTTCAACGGGGCAACCTATCATATGCAGGATATTATTACATCGAACAAAACCTTGCTGAACATGAAAACAACTGCCTTAAAAGCCGCTAAAACCTCTTCCCCTGTTCTTGTATATGGAGAAACTGGAACAGGGAAAGAATTGCTTGTCCAAGCGATTCATAATGCTTCACCAAGAAGGAAACAACATTTCATAGCTCAAAACTGTGCAGCGATCCCTCCGTCACTATTAGAGGGGATCCTTTTTGGAACTACAAAAGGAAGTTTTACAGGGGCCGTTGATCGACCTGGCTTATTTGAATTAGCTCATAATGGTACTCTTTTTCTCGATGAAATTCACTCGATGCCACAGGATATACAAGCAAAATTACTGAGGGTTCTTCAGGATGGTGTCGTCCGCCGGGTTGGGAGCACAAAAGGCCATCGCTTTGATGTGCGGATCATTACAGCGATCAACCGCCCACCATTAGATTGTGTAAAGAATGAGCAGATTCGCGAAGACCTGTATTATCGTATTAATGTCGTCTCTTTCCATCTCCCCCCATTGCGGGAACGCTACGAAGACTTAACCCTTTTAACCGATCACTTCATCAAGACGTATAACTTCCGCTTTCATAAACTTGTCACCTCCATCGATCGTGAGGTTATGGACGTGTTTCACTCGTACCAATGGCCAGGAAATGTACGAGAACTCCAACATACGATAGAAGCAGCTATGAATCTTGTTGAAGGAGACACGATAAAAAAAGAGCATTTGCCACTCCATTTACAAGAAATTACTACACCTTCAACACGATCATTGCAATCTTTCCCCTCACTACGCACGGCTCTTGCTGACGTCGAAGAAGAGTTAATCACAAAAGCGTTAACAAAAACGAATGGTAATATCAAACAAGCGGCAAAGCTCCTAGATATTCCTCGTCAAACACTGCAATACAAACTCTCGAAACGTAACCGCTAGAAACAAACTGCCAAGTTTTGAGCACTTCTTACCGATACCATTACAAAGCAAATCGACGGATTCACTTATACCATACGGTTTCCCCCTCCTTCCCCTCTTTGGCATAAACCTTGCATAGTAAAAGAGTGAAAAGCGTTCACTTTTCAAAAGGAGGTATCCTCATGCTTAATGATTTATATAAACCGAAACGACACTGGAAAGACATTGACCTTTGGAAAGATGTCACAGACGAACAATGGAATGACTGGTTGTGGCAGCTCACGAATACTGTACGAACCGTTGATGATCTGAAAAAAGTGATTAACTTAACTCCAGAGGAAGAAAAGGGGGTACGAATTTCGACAAAAACAATTCCTTTAAATATTACTCCTTATTATGCTTCATTAATGAATCCCGATGATCCACGCTGTCCGATTCGGATGCAATCTGTACCGATCTCACAGGAAATGCACAAAACAAAATACGATCTCGAAGATCCACTACACGAGGATGAAGACTCACCTGTACCAGGCTTGACCCATCGCTACCCAGATCGTGTCCTTTTTTTAGTGACCAATCAATGTTCGATGTATTGTCGTTATTGTACTCGCAGACGTTTCTCTGGGCAAATTGGGATGGGCGTACCGAAAAAACAACTTGATGGTGCGATTGAATATATCGCCTCTACCCCTGAAGTTCGAGATGTGTTAATTTCCGGTGGTGATGGCTTACTCATAAACGATCAAATTTTAGAATATATCCTAAAAAATCTGCGTGCGATCCCGCATGTTGAAATTATTCGAATCGGCACTCGTGCCCCAGTCGTGTTCCCACAACGAATCACCGAAAATCTTTGCAACATCTTAAAGAAATATCATCCGGTTTGGCTTAATACTCATTTTAATACGTCAATTGAAATTACTGAGGAATCAAAACGAGCATGTGAAATGCTTGTCAATTCGGGTGTACCTGTCGGAAACCAAGCGGTCATCTTAGCTGGTATTAATGATAGTACAACGATTATGAAAAAGCTCATGCATGATCTAGTAAAAATTCGCGTTCGCCCGTACTACATTTACCAATGTGATCTCTCAGAAGGAATTAGCCATTTCCGCGCCCCCGTTTCAAAAGGGTTAGAAATTATCGAAGCATTGCGCGGTCACACGTCTGGATATGCTGTTCCTACCTTCGTCGTCGATGCTCCAGGTGGAGGTGGCAAAATCGCCTTGCAGCCGAACTACATGATTTCACAAAGCCCTGATAAAGTCGTCTTACGTAATTTTGAAGGAGTCATTACCACGTATCCTGAGCCAAAAGATTATGTCCCTGGCAGAGCCGATGATTACTTTAAAAACGTTTATGAAATCGAAGAGAAACCATCCGTTGGGATCACTGCTCTGATGAAAGATGAACAATTTAACTTAACGCCGGAAAAAGTCGCCCGCTTAGATCGCAGAAAAAAATATGAAAGTGATGAATCGCATACGTCGTTAAAAGATCGACGCGAAAAACGTGATCAGCTAATCGAGAAAAAATGGAAAAAGCAACAATCAACAACTGATGAATCTTCATAAACTAACTTAGATAGCCTCAACATTAGACACACAGCAACGATCAATCTACAATCCTATGTCGTTGAAACGTCAATGAATCTGTATAAAAAGGAGTGAGTGCTATGATCAGGTGTGAATGGTGCGGAGCAGATGAAGCAAGAAAAACAGATAAAGTCGCCTATTGGGAACTACATGATGGACTACGCGCTGTCGAAATCCGCGACATCCCTTCGATTCACTGTAGCAATTGCGAGATGCATTATTTAACCGAAGATACGATCGACCAAATTGAAGATCAGCTGATGCTTATTGATATAAAAAAGCTAGCAAACACGTTTACCTATCAGGAATTAATGGATCAGCCGCGACTGCTAGCGAAAAATTATTTTAAGTTTTAGATTAACCAAATGTCGGGGTAGGCTACAGCCTACCCCGACATTTAATTTGTAGTTGGAACATCCATATGGTAATTTCACCAAATATATAACGCCGTTACTATTTTCATAAAACAGTGAAACACCTTTTTAGTAATTATTCAGGCTGGTTTGGAACATTCGGATCTGGTGTGAACGTTTGTTCAAACCCTTCATACTGAATTTCTGCTACCATCCCGCCACTTGCATGATGGAATTCGTGACAATGGAATAACCAATTGCCTGGATTTTTTGCTTCGAATACAATTTCATATGTCTCACCTGGTCGGACATTTAACGTATCTTTTAAAATTGGTGATCCTTGAATTGGCTGACCATCTTTTGAAATAACATTGAAAAACTCTCCATGTAAGTGCATTGGATGATCATCATCCGTGTCGTTTTTGATCGTAAATTTCACGACATCTCCCTCTGCAACATCATAAATTTCATGGTCAGGAAACTTCTTACCATTAATCGTAAATGTTTCACCGTTATCATTAGTTTCAAGTAGCATATCATATTCTTTTGTGACGTTACCAGCAATATCTTTAGGCTCACCATAGGTTGTAAAATCAAAATAAGCAGATGCATCTGCTGTTTGCAATTGATCATTTTCATAGCCTGCATATACAAGCGGAATTGCTATGTTTAAATTGTCTCTGTTATCTTCTGCCAATACTTGTATACCCCAAGCTCCTGGATTATCTAGTTCAAGTTCGACATCAAAACGTTCAGCAGGGGCAATACGCAAGGCCTCATCACTAATCCACTCGGGTTCATTCACTTCTTGCCCGTCATAGTGCGTTATTTTGTAGGAATGTCCTGGGATCGTAACGGTTTGAGTAAATAAGCCTGCATTAAGGAAGCGTAACTTAACTGTTTCTCCCTCGTCAACAACCAATGGTTCTACATGAACTCCAGTTTTCCCATTAATTAACGGTGTATCATACATGAGCCTCATCATCTCCGCGTGGGACATCTCAGGGTCATGACCCATTCCGTTACCGTTCATATCACCGTGAGCCATGCCTTCATGATCCATATGACCGTCATTCATATCACTGTGATCCATATCTCCATGGTCCATGTGCCCGTCATTCATATCACTGTGATCCATGTCACCGTGAGACATATCCATCCCCATTGATGACCACTCATCAATAATGATTATTTCATCTAAATCATACGCTGGTTGATCTTTCGGCTCGACGATAAACGCACCATAAAGTCCTCGCCCAACTTGTTCTGCTCCTTTTTGATGTGAATGGTACCAATAAGTACCCGGTGTATCAGCAACATACTCATACATAAATTCTTCTCCTGGCATAATCGCATTTTGTGTCACACCTGGAACCCCGTCCATTTCATTCGGTACAGGAAAACCATGAAGGTGGACAGCCGTTGCCGTTGGCAAAGAGTTTTTCACATGTAGGGTGACGTGGTCACCTTCTGTGACCCGTATTTCCTTCCCAGGTAATGTTCCATTATATGTCCAAATATCATCCATGATCTCGTCATTAAACATCCAATGAGCTTCTTTTGCTTCAATAGTAAAAACTTTTTCAGTTTCGTAACTATCGTTTGAAGCTACTTCTTCAACTACTTCCTCCTCAACATCAGCCAAACCCTCACTTTCAGTCCCAGTGTCATTACTACATGCCCCAAGAATCAAAACGAAAGCGAGTAACAATCCAATTAAATATGATTTTCTTCTCATCAGTTTATCTCCCCTATAAAATTATTTATCTATACCATGATCATAAAAGCAAAGTATAAAGAAAGTATGAAGAAAACAAAAACTAAAAATGAACATTCCGTGACATCGACAACTCTTTTTTTACTATAAGCATATAGGAACATATAAATTATAGTATAAGAGCTGCCGCTAAATAATAATTAAGAAAGAAGGATAGGTTTCAGCGAATTTTCCACTAACCTACCCTTCTTTTTATAATCTATTACGCTATTCTAGACGTCTTATAAATTACTTTTCTAGAAAATCAATTCATCTGGATGATTTTCGTATCAATCCGGCTAACATCTTAAACGTATCTCATTAGGTAATAAAATCACCCATTAAACAACCTCCGTTTTAAACTTTCTTAATCGGAGTGTATTTAATATCACAGATACAGAACTAAATGCCATTGCTGCACCCGCTAGCATTGGATTTAAAAATAGACCAAAGAATGGATATAATAACCCTGCAGCCACTGGGATTAGTACCACATTATACCCAAAAGCCCATCCAAGGTTTTGCCAGATCATTCTCATTGTAGCTTTCGATAGCTTGAGGGCGGTAACTACTCCAATGATATCTCCTCGCATGAGGGTGATGTTTGCTGTTTCCATTGCGACATCTGTCCCGGTACCTAGTGCAATTCCAAGATCTGCTTGAGCAAGGGCGGGAGCATCATTAATACCATCGCCAACCATTGCCACGACTTTTCCTTCATTTTGTAACTTCTCAATCTCTTCTGCTTTATGTTCCGGTAAAACTTCCGCAATAAAATGATCAATTCCGGCTTCTTTTGCAATCGCTTGTGCGGTACGCTTATGATCCCCCGTTAGCATAATGACCTCAAGTCCCATTGCTTTTAACATTTGTACAGCTTGCACGGTATTCTTTTTTAGAGTATCAGCTACGGCAATAACACCAGCAAATTGTCCATTAATGGCAGCATACATTGGCGTTTTTCCTTGATCAGCTAATTGCTCTGTCTTATCGATTAATTGCCCAACGTCAATCTCAAATTTTTTCATTAACTTTATATTTCCAACTAAAACCTCTTTTCCGTTAACATTTGCCAAAATACCATGCCCAACAATCGCTTCAAATGATGTGACTTCATCCAATGATAACCCCTTTTCTTTAGCAGCAGAAACAATTGCTTCACCTAAAGGATGCTCAGATGATGTCTCAACAGAGGCGACGGTTTTTAATAATTCATCTTCCGAAACAATGTTGGTTGAAAATAAATCAGTGAGTTTCGGTTTCCCCTCTGTAATCGTTCCTGTTTTATCCAATACAACCGTATTGGTTTTATGAGCAAGTTCTAAGCTAGTGGCATCTTTAATTAACACCCCATTTTCAGCACCTTTTTCTGTACCTACCATAATCGCAGTAGGTGTTGCTAATCCTAGTGCACAAGGACAAGCAATTATCAATACGGCAATAAACGTAGTAAGTGCAAAAATCAAGGAAGGATCTGGACCAACAACATACCAAACGATAAATGAAAGGGTAGCTATAACAACAACAGACGGTACAAAGTAGGCAGAAACAAGGTCGACAATGCGCTGAATCGGCGCCTTTGATCCTTGGGCCTCATTCACCATACGGATGATTTGTGCCAATGCCGTTTCTTTTCCAACTTTTGTAGCTCGTAGCGTGAAGCTTCCAGATTTATTAATCGTAGCACCGATGACTTCATTTCCTTCTGTTTTTTCAACTGGAATCGATTCACCAGTCAGCATCGATTCATCAACTGCTGACTTCCCTCGTATGACAACACCATCGACTGGAATTCGTTCACCTGGTCTAACGATAACCTCATCGTTAATTTCAACTTGACCCACTGGGATTTCTAGTTCTTTCCCGTTTCGGTTTACTCTTGCTGTTTTCGCTTGAAGACTCATTAATGTCTTAATAGCAGTTGATGTTTTTCCTTTTGCCTTTGCCTCAAAATAGCGACCTAACAAAATTAATGTTGTAATAACTGTCGTTACATCATAGTACAATTGATAAGGGAAGCCCATGTCAGTTAAGGTTACCGGGAATAATGTCATCGCTCCACTATATAACCAAGCAGATGTTGTTCCCATTGCCACTAATACGTTCATATCAGCAGATTTATTTTTCAGCACTTTGTAACTATTGCTATAAAATCTCCACCCTGGAACTAATTGAACGTAACTTGTTAAAAGTAAAAGAAAGAGGGGGTTTGTAATAAGGTCAGGAAGCCAAGCCCCCCATCCTTCCATCATATGAGGAATACTACCTATTAAGACGATGATCGTTACGACGGCACTATAAGTAAAATCCTTTCTTAACTTTTTAGTTTCTAGTTCCTGGACATCCTTAACGTCACTTTCCATATCATCTTCAATGAACGAGGTTTCATAGCCTAATTCCTCTACAGCTGTGATAATGGTTTGTGGATCTAAACTTCCATCCTGAATCTCGACCTGAGCTTGATTTGCTGCTAGATTTACATTGACACTTCTCACACCATCGAGCTTTGATATCACTTTTTCTACACGATTAACACAAGAAGAACATGTCATACCTTGAATGGATAACAACAACTTCTTTTCTTTTTGCTCATGATTTTCATCCATATTTTTAGCAACGTAACCTAGCTTTTCAATAGCCTCAATGATTTGCTTAGAACTCACCTTTGAAGGGTCAACTTCCACTTGTGCTTGGTTCGAAGCCAAATTAACATTGACTGATTTGACTCCTTCTATTCTAGCCACTATCTTCTCAACCCGATTAACACAAGAGGCACAAGTCATACCTTGAACAGAAAAAATCATTTTCATCGTTTATCCCTCCTTTATATCCTTAGAGGATTGAACCTTACAAATAATACCCGATCAATGAGGAGCACTACCTCTACGAACCTTTACTCTCCAGCAAGACTTTTTATGATTGAACATTCATCGACCGAAAACCCTTTACCTGGGCATTCTATAGAAAGCAATTCTAGGGCATCCTTCATCCTTTGAAGATCCTTAATTTTTTTCTCAATCTGTTCGATTTTATTATCTGTGATTTCTTTTACTTCCTTCGCATCGTGACAACTTCTATGATCTGAAATTGTCAATAATTCTTTAATTTCTTCTAAAGTAAATCCCAATTCTTGTGACCTCTTAATAAATGAGATTCGTTTTACAGTTTCTGTTGGAAATAATCTATACCCTGACTCTGTACGAGGCGGTTCAGCAACCAGCCCTCTTTTTAAATAATATCGAATTGTTTCCGTATTTATATTTGACTCTTTCGCTAATTGAGACCTCGTTAGGTTCATTATTCCTTCCCCCCTTTAAATATATAATAAACTCAGTACCTTACTACAAAGTCAATACCTTTCATGAATTTTTATATTAAAATCTGACTATCCATGACCGTCCCTTAATACGGCTAATAAAAAAGGTTTACAAACGTGTGTAAGACTGTTCGCGCCTATGCACTTATTTAGCCCTAGCTCTTGTTATGCGACCTTCTCGATCGTATTATAGGCAATACATTCCCTATCCATTTTCGGTCATTACCTTCTTCATTCGTTTAAACTCTTCTTCATTTATCTCCCCTTTTGCAAACCTCTCTTCTAAAATGATCAAATGATTAGGGGTTTCAGAATTTTGTTTTTCCTTTGAAATTTTCACTAGATAAATGATAAAATAAACAAAACCAACGAAGACTGCAATATGAAATAACATCATAATCAGCATTGACGTGGCTCCTAGGCCACCCATCATCCAGTTCATATGCTCTCCAAAGTTCATCACGATTTACCTCCTTATAATCAGGACTTACCATTTTTACACCTTGTCTATTGACTCTTCCAACGAGTTATTATTACAAAATATAACAAAAAAGTATAAAGAAAGTATGAAGTTGAATAGGATCCATATTTCAGACATTTATTATGTGGGATTTCACAAGCTAAATAATTACCACCTGTATCGTCTTCGTAGCTTTCAACTTTCACCACAAAAATTGCGATCATACTTGGACGAACATAAGCCTTTTGTTTATAAAGATCTAGTTTTTTTCACTTATTAATCATTAGGATATTTTATCTTTTCAGTAGATAGATAAAAAATGTTGTTCCTTTGCCTTCAACACTTTCTACTTTGACATCACCCTGATGTAATTCTATCACTTGTTTTACAATAGCAAGTCCTAAACCACTGCCACCACTTTTACTAGACCGAGACTTATCAACCCTATAGAAACGATCCCAAATATGAGGTAAGTCATCTCTAGGTATTCCTCTTCCTGTATCACTAATTTCAATAATAGTGTGGTGATCATTTTCACTTAATTTCAGTGTAACTTTCCCCCCTTTGACTGTATATCTTATACTATTCTCAATGAGGTTGATAACTGCTTGACCCATACGATGCTGATCAACCGTTAATTCCATATCATCATTTGCAATAATTTCGTATGTTAAAGAATTTTGATCAAACATCAGCTGTCTACTTTCTAAAATCGAGTACAACCATGGTACAGCTTTAATCGTTTCTAACTCTAAGCTAACACGACCTTCTTCTAACTTTGTTAACTGGAATAAATCCCTTACTAAATGTTCCATTCTCGTTGCTTCTTGATAAATAACAGCTAAATTTCGATCCAAATCCTTTCTATCAATATCATCAGTATCTCTCATAATTGCTGAATATCCCTTAATATAAGTAATTGGTGTCCGGAGGTCATGTGAAATATGTGAGATAAATTGCTGTCTCGAATCACGGTATTCTTTTAATTGTTTAGCCATCAATGAAATATCACTAGCTAGCTGTCCAACCTCATCTTCACCCGTAATGCTAGGTGTATTATCAAAATCACCTTTAGCAATCTGATTTGCCGCTCTTCCCATTTCAGTAAGCGGTTTTGAAATTTTTCTAGTTAAATAGATCGTCATTAGAAACCCTATAGTAAATGTTAAAATACCCATGATGATTAATACCACTGCTAACTTTACCTTCGTTTGCTCAAACTGACCTGTATCTTGATCGATAAATAAATATCCTTTGATTTCATCATTTACAATAATAGGCTGCAATGCCCAAATGTGCGGGATATGAAAATCGATCCCTGTATTAAAATAATCGATAATAGGATAATCGTTATATGTTTGTAGTTGTTCATTTACCCAATCATAATAGGTTACCATCCATTCATCCTGAACATGGTTAGACTTAACTACGGTAGAGAGGTCTACATCAAAAAGGACCAAATGAACATCGTCCTTTTCTTCCATCGTTAACACATGCTGAATCGTTTCTAATTCAAAATGTTCTTGAATAACTCTCGTATGAGCAATGATCCGATGCGACACATCTTCTGTTAAATTGTTTTTATAAAAAGTTTTTGAAATCGTATAGGACATAAAGATCATCATACTAATTACAATAATCAACAAACAAACAATGATCATTGTAATCTTTGTTGATAACCGTTTCTTCATAGCTACTACTCCTTGGTTACTAATTTAAAGATTCATGCGCTGCAGCTTCGGGCACCTCTTATAATACCAAGCGGGCTCTTTTTTGTTCACTTCATTTATAGGCACAGCCCTCCTCAATCATTTGATAACCAATACCCCAAACTGTTTCAATGATCCTTTTTTCAAAGTTAACTTGCTTTAATTTTTCCCGTATATTTTTTATATGTGCATCAACTGTTCTTGTATCCCCCCCGTAATGATCATCCCATTCCAATTCTAATAAATGCTCACGACTGTATACTCGTCCTGTATTAGTTGCTAACCGACTTAGTAAGTTGAATTCTTTTTTCGTAAAAGGAATGGTCATTCCTCGATATGCAACTTTCATTTTTTCTAAGTCAAATTGAAGGTCATGTACTCTGAACTGTTCCTTTTTTGTATCACGATTTACTCTCCTCAATACGGATTCGATTCTAGCTACAAGCTCACGAGGTTCAAAAGGTTTTGTGATATAGTCATCAGCACCAGTTTGCAAGCCCTCAACCACTTTTTCCGACTCACCTAAAGCAGTCAATAATATGACTGGTAACTCCTCATCGATAGCTTCACGAATTTTTTTTAGTACTTCAAACCCATCAACAGTGGGCATCATAATATCTAATATTATTAAATCATAAGTACGGTCCATCACTTTTTGTAGAGCTTCATAGCCAGAAACTGCCTCTTCAATCACATAACCTTGGGGCTTTAAACAGATCGATAATAAGTTCCTCATTTCTAATTCATCATCAACAATTAATATTCTCTTCTGCATTGTACGTTCCTCCATCAGAAAAAGTTAATTAGTCCTAGATATTATTTTAAACTACTTTGATTCGTTCGATCATATCACCTTATGTCGAATAACATAAAAAATTATAAATATCTTTGTCTTTGCAACTATAAAGCCTTCTCCAATATTTTAGAGAAAAAGTGTGTAGAAACAATGAAATTCTATCCTTTTATCTTTAAATAGATACCTTATGACATGCTCGTAGGTATGAACCACGGTAGATAGCTTTATTTTTATCATTAGCTTAACAACTTCTACTTTTTCCAATTTCCTCTCTCAGCATCTCATCATTAAAGCTATAGCTAGTATCAATTGGTTGCCATCTACTTATTTTTAGATAAACTAGATAATATACTTTAAACTAATGATCAAATTAATCTGTAAAAAAACAAGGAGGAAACATGACTTTTTTAATTATTTTAGTCGCCATTTTTGCATAGTAGCTCTCGTCCTTACATTATCGGTCACAAAAGATACAGACTCCGAGTATAGAAGTAGTCAGAGTATCAATAATCAATTATTCATGTATACGATTCTCATTCCTATAATCGTTGTTCTTTCAGTATTAGGTTGGATTTTTGTATTTTAATCCACTATGATTTGAATAGATAGAAAGAGTGGCCCAAAATCATAGATTTTAGTTTCGTTTCTGGAAGGGGGTTTGACCATGAATACTCATCATAGAAAACATAAATGGCAGGGAAATTCTTTGGTTTCATTAAAAGATTTACATCGTAAAAATATCGCGGCAGGAATTGTTGCAGGGATATTTGTCATTACAGGACCTACCGCACTCATTTTGGAAGCGGCATCCAATTGGAATTTTAGCGTGACAGAGACAGTTTTATGGGTATTTGCAGTGTATACATTTGGAGGTTTATTTGGGATTCTTCTTCCTTTATATTACCGTATCCCTATTACTGGTGGGCATACTCTTACGGGTGTTGCTTTTTTATCGACAGCAGCACCTCTTTTTACGTACCATGAATTAATAGGTGCATACATCATTTCCGGAATCCTTATGTTATTGATCGGAGTCAGCGGCTTTTTCTCAAAACTCATACGTTTAATACCGAGAGAAGTTCTTTCTGCCATGTTAGCAGGGATGATTACTACGTATATGATTGACTTTATCATTTCGATTAACCAATTAGCATTAATAGGGCTAGTCTCCCTGCTTGCTTTTTTTATTTTTAGCAAATGGAAAATAAACATTCCGCCTGTTATTGCTGCAATTACCGTTGGGTTTATTGTATTACTCCTAACATATCCAATCGATGGTGCTGGCTCGTCTTTAGGACTAGTTATCCCACAACCGCACTTGCCGGAGTTTAATGCATTAAGCTTGCTCTCGATCTCCATTCCGCTCGTTTTACTCATTTTAAGTAATGATACAGCGGTCGCTCTAGGTGCCTTAAACCAAAATAAATATAAGGTACCAGTAAATTCCATTCTCACATCAAGTGGCTTTTTTTCAATTGTAACGAGTTTCTTTGGAGGTCAATCAGCTAATATTGCTGGGATGGCAACCGCAATCTGTTCCGACCATGAAGCCGGACCTAAAGAAAAACGTTACATGGGGGCCGTTGTTGCAGGTATCCTTCTTTTATTATTCGGCTTATTTTCGTGGAAACTAGTTCCACTTATCCTATCATTACCAACAGCGTTTATTTCTATTATTGTAGGATTTTCACTCCTTGGTGTATTTGGAAATAGTCTGCACCAGAGTTTTTCTACACAATCGTTAAAATTAAGTACAACATTTGCCTTCATTATTGCGTTATCCAATATAACAATCGCTAGTATAAGTGCACCGGTATGGGCCTTGTTAATCGGCACGCTTATTGCTCGGTATATTGAGAATGAGAAGACGTATCAAACAGAGAAAAAGGACAAAAAGACGGCATAATCCCAACGATCAATAGGCATCTCAAAAGTCACTCGACTTAGAGATGCCATGTTTTGATTTTTCGATCATTTCATAAAACGGAAAAGCTTAAAACGCAGAAGGGAGAAGTTATCGTCACTGATGCCCCATCCCTTCTCAAACTTGTTTTGTCCAAATATTCATATCTTCAAAGCCTGTACCAATCACACAATTTTTAACGAGCGTCCCTTGATACGTATACCCTAACCGTTTGATCGTCAGATTCATTCCCGGTGATATCGCTCTCGTCAATGAGTAAAAATGATAGATATTTCGCCGTTTTAACTGAGTTTCTAATTCACGAATAACATGAATGAGCAGGTTTTTGCCACGATAGTCTGGGTCTGCGGCACAATCAGTGATTTCTGCACTATGAAACTGATTAATAGCGGCTGAGGCGACACAAACAATCTTCTCATCATGTTTTGCCACAACAAAAAAATAGTTGTCATTCATGGACTTTTTAATATATTCGATATCAAAAATGTTCGTTGGGTACTTATCAAAGACTTTTTGATACAATGAAGCTAATGAAGCTAACTCGTGGTCATCTCCACGAAATACCTCTATCGAAATCCCTTGCTCTAATGGTTCAAGAATCTTCTTCTTGTCGCGTGCGGCAATCTCTCTTATTTTTTCCTGGTCATTCGCATGATTCGAAGTTTTACGCTCTTTATTATAAAACTTTGAAAACACATAACCCTGTTGCCCATTAAATAGACCGTCGATTTTGCCCTCAAGCTGATAACCGTTGCGTCGCAAGGTAGGCTCATTTACTTTAATCGAATAAATAATCGTCTTTCCAGTTTGATGTTCTTGTTGCAAGGAGTCAATTTGACATAAAATTCGTTGCGGTGAATCAGTCACATAAGCAACAATTCGGTCGTTATATACATCCACCTCTGCATAACTCGTATTCACTTACATCCCTCCCTTAACTGATCGTACTTATTGCTGTTACTATATAATATTCAAGCTCCTTACAATCCATTCCTCATCTCATTTTCGGGATGCTTCCCAAGCTGTTGTCATTGTAAGCAGTAATAATAAAAATATATAACTATTGGCCTAACCCTTCCTAAGAAATCACGAACATCTATGAACTCTTCTTCCTTCCAATGAACAACAGCGGCTACATGATAAGGAAAGAATATGACAGCTAAAAGGAAGTGATTTACTTGTTTTTCCATGTCAAAGAGTTACAACATCCAGCTAAGCCGGAATGTCCAGATCCTATCTATGCAAAAAAACTACAAGAGATTCTAGGCGGGCAATTCGGTGAGATTTCTGTTGCCCTTCAATATCTTTTTCAAGGGTGGAATACGCGCGGCGACGGAAAATACCGTGATTTACTCATGGATGTTGGTACTGAAGAACTCGCTCACGTAGAAATGTTAGCCACCATGATTGCTCGTCTATTGGATGGTGCTCCAGTCCATGAACAAGAAAAAGCTGCCGAAGATCCTGTCATTGCCACAATTCTTGGTGGCATGAATCCACAGCATGCGATTGTCTCTGGTTTAGATGCCTCACCAAAGGATAGTGTTGGAAACTCGTGGACCGCTGATTATATCATCGCTAGCGGAAATTTGCTAGCTGATTTTCGCGCGAATTTAAATGCAGAATCACAAGGTCGACTGCAAGCTGTACGGTTATACGAACAAACCACCGACCGTGGTGTGAAAGATATGCTTTCTTTTCTTATCGCTAGAGATACGATGCATCAGAATCAATGGAAAGCAGCGATTGCCGAACTTGAAGCAAAAGAAGGAGTTGTTGTTCCTACCTCATTCCCACGCCAACTGGAAAAACAGCAAGTTTCCTACTCCCATATGAATTTTTCACGTGGCGAAGAAAGCAAATACGGAAAGTGGGCAAGTGGTCCAAGTATGGATGGGTTAGGTGTATTTAATTATGTCCCGCAACCACCAGCTTATGGTGACCGCCCTTTTCTTAAGCCAGCACCACCCTATATGCATAACACACTACCACAACACTTACACCCACACCCGAAACCTTTTTAAAGCAAGAAACGAGGCTGGGACAAAAGGTTGTTTTACTTTTGTCCTGACCCCGTTTTTTGTAGATATAAACAAATCAATCAATTCACGCTCCTTCCCTGTTGGTCCCAATAGGGTTTACGAAGCGCTTTTTTATCGATCTTTCCATAGGGGGTAAGTGGAAATTCTTTAGTCAGTTCAAACCGCTTTGGGCGTTTATACGAAGAGAGGTGCTGTTTACAAAAGGAGGTAAGCTCATCGGTTTTCAACGCTTCTCCGTTCGGAATTACAAACGCCAAAACCATCTCCCCCCAATTTTCATCCGGAACACCAATCACAGCCGTTTGCGCAACGTCAGGGTGTTTTTGAATCACATCTTCTACTTCTGTTGTGTAGATATTCATCCCACCACTGATGATCATATCTTTTTTTCGATCTAACAAATAGACAAACCCATCCCCATCGATTTTCCCAACATCACCAGTGAATAACCAGCCATCACGTATCGTCTCGGATGTCTTCTCTGGTAAATTGAAGTACTCATTCATCACATAAGGGGATCGACAAATAATTTCTCCCTCTTCCCCAGTAGCTACTGGCTCAGCATTCTCATTAACCACTTGCACATCAGTCATCGTAACCGGACGTCCACAGCTACGAAGACGATGGATATAACCTGGCTCTAGGGTATGATCTTCTTTTTCGAGTTTCGTAATAAAATTAGGACATTCACTTTGGCCAAAAAATTGCAAAAAAACCGGACCAAATTGGTCTAATCCCTCTTTTAAACGCGCAGCCGTAATCGGTGCTGCACCATAAATAATCGTACGTAATGATGATACATTAAAGTTTGCTTCCTTTAATTCATCTAAAACTCGGTAAATCATCGTTGGAACCATAAATGTAAAGGTAATGTTCTCTGTTTCGATTTGCTCTAACACTCGTTTTGGGTTAAAAGCTTTTTCGAGAACAATTGTCGCCCCGCGAAGTAAGCCGGTTAGAGCAAACGAGCCGGCACTATGAGGCAGTGGCGTGGTTAGTAGAACTCGCTCCCCATATGTCATACCTGTTTCGATCAAATGCGAGCAAAGGTTGAGATAACCATTTCTTTGTGTATGCACAACACCCTTGGGATTACCAGTTGTACCGCCTGTGTACCCTAATATATACAAGTCTTCCGGTATAGCTCTTGGGGATGGATTTTCATCACTTTCTCCGTCCGTAAACCTAGACCAAGGGGTAAAACCTTGCGGAAGATGTTCATCGTCCGTGATTGCAATGATCTCCTTAAGCGCAGGTAGTTCAGCTTTCATCTTAGCCACTCGACGGTAAAATTCCGGTGCGACAATCACTACTTTTGCACCTGAATCCTGTAACATATACTTCATTTCACGTTCACCTAACATATCATTAAGGGGAACCTTCCCTGCACCAGCTTTCATAATCGCTAGATCGGAAATTAGAAACTCTGGACAGTTCTTCATGACTAAAGCCACTCGATCACCGGGTCCAACACCGCTTCTCTGAAGCGCATGACTTAAGCGGTTAGCTGCTTGATTTACATGCTGATACGTATACTCCCTTCCTTCATATTTAATTGCTACGCGCGACTGATACTTAGCAAATGCGGGCTCAAACAACGCTTGCATTGTTTCTTGATACACCATAAGCCTCTCCCCTTTAACTATGAATCACCCTATAATCATTTCGTAATAAACAAAAAGATTATTTCTTAATAAATAACTGCCTTGGAAAGTCAGCAAATGCCTCACAGCCTGTATCAGTGACATAAAACGATTCACTAATTTCAACACCGTAGTCGTCATACCAAATGCCAGGAATCAAATGAAAAGCCATATTTGGTTGTAGAATTGTTTTATCTCCTTTGCGGATACTTGCGGTATGTTCCCCCCAATCTGGCGGGTAACTTAACCCGGTTGAATACCCTAATCGAGAATCTTTCATAAACCCATACTTTGCAATCGACTGGCTCCAGACCGCTTCAACTTCCTCACAGGTCATACCAGGTTGAATCGCAAGTAAGGTTTCATTAATCCCTTCAATGACAACCTCAGCCAAGTCCTTTACTTCTTTCGTCGGGAAACCTACCGTCACTGTTCTCGCGAGCGGGGCATGGTACCGTTTATAACAGCCTGCAAGTTCAATAATGACCGTTTGATTTTTTTTGTAAGTAACATCTGACCATGTGATGTGGGGGGCTGATGTTTTCTCGCCGGAAGGAAGTAATGGAACAATCGCTGGATAATCACCACCAAACTCCAATGTGCCACTAATTTGAGTTTGATAAATTGCAGCTACTACATCATTTTCACGCACCCCTTCAGCGATCGTATTGATCGCTGTTTGCATGGCTCTTTCAGCGATCGTTGCTGCGTTTTTCATATAACGTATTTCTTTATCTGATTTAATCATTCTTAAATAATTGACAAGAAGCGTCACATCCTTGAAAACAGCATGTGCAAGACCCTTCTTTAATTGTTCAAATGCCTTAGCTGTAAAATAATAATTCTCCATCTCAACACCAATCACACGGTTGCCAACACCTATTTTTGTTAAATAAGCGGCAATATAGTCCATCGGATGTCTCGTTCGTGAATGAACATACTCATCGGTATAAAAGGCTATATGCTTCGAATCCAGCCACGTCGTATATTTCGCGGCATTCGCATCTTGTTTGCGACCAATCCAAATTGGCTGATCTTGTTCGAGAATGACAATGACCATTTGGTGCACATAAAATGACCATGCATCGTACCCTGTCAGGTAATTCATATTTGAAGGATTGGTTACGAGTAACACCTCAATTCCTTCTACATCCATACGTTCCTTCGTCCTTTTCAGGCGTTCTTGATACTCTTCTTCGGTAAACATCTGTGCTCACCTTCCCTTATTTATTCTTCAATCCTAGTCATGAAAGTTACTTAGGAAAGGCGGGTGCCAGCGTGACGAGTGATTAATGTCTGATAGGCCAATTCTGCAATCATCGTATCTTGGACGCCAGTACCAGTTAAATCACATATCGTTATTTCGTTGTCATTGTTTCTAGGCGAACATCCTGTTGACGTAACCTCACCTAATTCAATGATCTTATCAGTATGTGTCAGCAAATCCTTTTCAAAGGCATGATGAAGTTCTCCTAGGCGCAAACATTGCGACTTAACATCACAAACGATGTGGTCAGCATAAGTGAAGACACCTGTTTCAAGCTCCTGTTTGTGTTCAGCGTCTGAGCCCATCGCTGTAATATGAAGCCCAGGGTGGAGCCAGTCAGATTTGATCAATGGTTTTGTGCTTGGTGTTGTTGTAACAACAATGTCGCTAGCTTTAACGACCTCTTCAATGGAGTCCGCAACGGTAAAGGTCGCATCACAAAAAGACTTAACTTCATTGATATACGTTTGAACACGCTTATGATTCCGTCCATATACGATGACATCAGTAAATGAGCGCACATTTGTCAATGCTTGAAGCTGGTAACGTGCTTGACTTCCAGTCCCGATGATCCCGACGGTTTGAACTTGTTTTTTTGCCATGTATTTACTAGCTATCGCTCCTGCTGCCGCTGTTCGGATATCCGTCAAATATCCTTGGTCGGCAAGAACTGCTGCAGGAACACCTGTTTTTGCATGAATTAAAATCATCATTCCGTTTCCACTTGGAAGTCCTAACTTATCATTTTCAAAAAAACCAGACGAGATTTTAATCGCAAAGTGATCCCTTCCTGGCACATAAGCTGTTTTCACGTCTACTTCTCCTTGATGTTCTGGGATATCCACTCTCATGATTGGAGGCATAGCAACGTTTTGAGTGATTAATTTTGAAAACCCATCCTCAATCACTGCAATCGATGCATCATCTAAGGCGATATGCTTTTTAATTTCCTTCTCTGTAAACACAATCATTTCTTATTCCCCCTTCACTATGCGGTCCTTGCCATTAAGTTTTTACTACCCTTCACTGAGTAAAGAAGCTAAAACGTCAGGGGCGACATTGTTCCCAGTCAAAATCACAGCGATTGTCTGCCCTTTTACCGAATCAGCATCCTTTAATAATGCAGAAATTCCTGTAGCTGCCGCTCCTTCTGCGATAATTTTCTCTTTGGTTAACAGAAATCGCATACCTTCTGCAATTTCTTCTTCATTCACTAAAACAAGCTCATCCATATATTTCTTCACAAGCGGAAGTGTGTAGCGATTCGTTTGACCGATTCCACCAAGTAAACTATCAGCAAGCGTAGTCTTTTCAGGGACTGCCACTGGTTTTCCTGCTTGCAAACTTTTTTCCATGGCTGAGGCACCTTCAATCGACACAGCTTTGACGCCTATACTTGGGTCAACCTCCTTTAAGCCAAGGCCGATACCCGATAGTAAGCCCCCGCCAGAGAGTGGAATAACAACTTGATCGATACTAGGTAGATCTTCCATTAATTCAAGGGCAATCGTTCCCTGACCAGCTATTACATAAGGATCATCAAAAGGAGGAATCACGGTTAGACCCTCTTGCTCTTTAAGGCGTTGACATTCATTTTCAGCATCATCTTGCGACTCACCGATTACCTTCACCTCTGCACCAAGTCGCTTGAGCGAATCGACTTTCGCGTTTGGTACTCGGTTTGAAATGCATATCACTGCTCTGATCCCTAGCACACCTGCAAGAAATGCTATCGCTAAGCCATGATTGCCTGTCGAAAACGTTGTAATGCCACGCTTTTTTTCCATTTCTGTAAGAGCAAGCATTTTATTCGCTGCACCACGCAGTTTAAATGCTCCAATTTCGTTTGTCATTTCCATTTTTACGTAAACATTTGCGTCTAATCTTTCTGACAAATGGTGTGACTTCTTTAATGGTGATTTTTTCATAAGTGATTGAATTCGTCTTTTCGCTTCAAACAAATGTCGGAGGGTGAGTTGCTCACTGTTGTTTGTCATGATCCACTATCAGTCTCCCCTGTAAATAAAGTCATTTACTTTATGTATATAATTGCAAGGATGCCTCTATGAGCGTAAAAAATATCATTCCAGCCAATGTAAAAACAAAAATTACCTGAATAGTAACTAATCACGAAATAAACAATATAATTGTAGGCAGTGAGTATCTTGTAAAAGGAGGAAATCGTAATGACCTCATTAACAACAAAAGAATTAGCGTTTATTGAAGATGAAATTCGTGCTGAACAAATTACAGCGAAAACACTCAATTGGTGTGCAAGCCAATGCTCTGACTTGGAATTTGCGACTCGGCTTGAGCAAATGGCTGAAGAGCACCAACTACGAGTGGCTGATTTGAGCCAATATTTTAACCAAGCCGGAAATCCACAGTAAAGGAGGAAGATACGATGCCAAACAATATTGGATCAAAAGGACTAACAGATCGTGAGATTGCCCAGCTTTGCCTCGAATTAGAAAAAAACCGTTGCCGTAGTGTCAGCCATACGATCCTCGAAGCAAGTAATGAGCAATTACGGCAAATTTACAGCCAGTGTCAGCAACAATACTTAGCTCACCAACAAGACCTCTACGAGTTAATGAATGAGCGGGGCTGGTATACGGTTGATGATGCGACACCTGAAGAAATTGGCGAGGTCCAAGGCCTAATGCAACAAAACTTAAATCCGGGCCGTCATCAGCCACAACAATAGGGTACACATTGGCAATCGCCTATCGACGTCATCCGCTATGAACACTCATAGCGGTTTTTTCGATTACACCTGTAAAAAAAGGCTGAGTCCACATTTTGACTCAGCCCTTTTTTACAGCCATTCAGTTATCGCAGTCACGATTAACGGACCTAGTAGAACAATAAATAACGTTGGAAAAATAAATAAAACCATTGGAATCATCATCTTTACAGGTGCTTTCATCGCCTGTTCTCTCGCTTCTTGACGTTTTTGCTCGCGAATTCTAGCCGTTTGCGCTCGCAGCACTTTTGTCATTCCAATCCCCATCTGATCGGCTTGAATGAGAGCACTGATGACACTTTGAAACTGATCGGAAGGGACACGTTCACGAAGTTCAGTAAAAGCCTCGCGCTTAGATTTACCAAGTTTCATATCATCGAGCGCAACCAAAAACTCCTCTGATAATGGCCCTTTCATTTGCCGGGCGACCTTATTCAATGCTCCGTCTAACCCTAAGCCAGCTTCAATCGAGATATTAACCATATCAAAAAAGTCAGCCATCAATTTTTTAATTTGTTGTGTTCGTCGCTTTTGTTTATCTTTTAAATAGAGAACCGGATAATAAAATCCAACTCCACCAACAACTAGCGCTGCTAAGATGACACGAGCTTGACTTTCAGCACTGTGAAAAAATAACAAAAGAATAAAAAAGAACAACCCAATCCCAAAGCCAATTTGTACGATTATAAAACGAATCGGGGTCAGATTAAATGGTGTACCGGCTTGCCGTATTTTCGTTCGTAATTCTTGTTCTTTTTCTCTTGTTACGTATTTTCGTAACAACGACTCAATCCTCCCCATGATCGGCCTAAACCACGTTCTATTTTTCTCCTCCTGTATGTTTTCAACAGGCTGAATCGGATCCATTAATTCAACAACACGCTTTTCAACTTGTAAGCGTTGTGACAACATAAGCGATAATAGACCTGCCATGAGACACGTGAAGAACAAACTTCCCATTATAAACAATAGCAAAGCAATCATCCATCTACACCTCCACGTTGATGATTTTTTGAATAGCGATCCAACCAATCAACGCTGATATAACTCCGGCACTCATTAAAAACCAACCTAATGGGTGTGTAAACAGTGGTTCAAAGTATTCGGGATTCATCAAGTTTAATAATAGGCCCAATACAAATGGTAGTAACGTGATGATCCATGCTGACATCCGTCCTTGTGACGTGAGCGTTTTCAACTCTTCCTGAATACGAACTCGCTCCCGAATCGTCTCCTGCATCGATCCTAAAAGATCAGCCAAATTCCCACCAGTAGTGCGCTGTATTAATAAAGCACTGACAACAAGCTTCAAATCTTCATTTGGCAATCGGTTTAGTAAATGCGCAAACGCCGATTCCATTGTTTCACCTAAATTAATTTCGCGAATCGTCTTATTAAACTCCGGTCCAAGAGGGTCGGGAACTTCTTGAGCAACAACCTGCATCGATTGGATAAAGCTAAAACCCGCTTTCATAGCTGTTTCCATCGTTCCGAGTGCATGTGGCAGCTGTTGTGCGGATTGTACGAGTCGCAATTGTTTTTTCCTTTTTAAATATAAAATAGGAAGAAAGAAGCCACCGATAAAAAATAACACCATTACAATAAACAGACTATCGATAATAAATGCAACCACAAACGCGAGCCCACCTAAGACGAGGCGCATAATAAAAAAGCCTTCAGCATTAATCGTCAACCCTGCTTTCTCTAAATCTATCTCCCATTTTTGTACAAATCTCACGTTCTGAAATGGTCTTCCAAGCTGTTCAATAAGCCGACGACGTTCAGTTGCTGCTTCCTTTTTTTCGACTCGCTTTTTTTCTTTTTTTTCACGTGGTAAATATTTTCCAATCCGTTGCTCATACCTTTCGTTCCGTTTACCAAACCACATGCCAATCGCAGCAAATAGAACGGTAAACACAACGAACAAAATGAAAAACATCGCGCCTACACCTCCTCTTGGAACCACTCAGCAGGAAGTGTAATCCCATATCGCTCTAATTTATCGGCACAATCAGGGCGGATCCCTGTTGAGGTAAACGTCCCTTCAATTTTTCCATCAACTGTTAAGCCGGTTTGCTTAAATACAAATAAATCCTGAAGAATGATGGTATCCCCTTCCATCCCTAACACTTCAGTAATGTGGGTAATTTTACGGCTACCGTCCTTTAACCTTGATTGTTGGATGATGAGGTCAATCGCTCCTGAAATCTGATTACGAATCGCTCGTAGCGGCAAATCAACTCCAGCCATTAGTACCATCGTCTCAAGGCGAGAAATCATATCTCGAGGAGTATTCGAGTGTCCAGTCGCAAGAGAGCCGTCATGCCCGGTATTCATCGCCTGTAACATATCAAGCGCTTCTGCACTACGAACCTCTCCGATAATGACACGATCAGGGCGCATTCGTAACGAGTTTCGCACCAGGTCACGAATCGATACTGCTCCTCTGCCTTCAATGTTAGGCGGACGTGTTTCTAAAGAAACGACATGATCTTGTCCTAATTGTAATTCCGCAGCATCCTCAATTGTGACAATTCGTTCCGTATCTGGAATAAAGTTGGAAAGGACATTCAGTAGGGTTGTTTTCCCAGAGCCTGTTCCTCCACTAATAAAAACATTGAGACGCGCTTTAACACATCCTTCTAAAAATTTCGCCATTTCTTCACTTAATGTGCCAAAGGTAATGAGGTCATTAATATCAAGGCGGTTTTCCGGAAATTTACGAATCGTAATACTTGGGCCATTTAAGGCTAATGGAGGGATAATCGCATTGACACGGCTACCATCAGGAAGTCTTGCATCAACCATTGGACTACTTTCATCAATTCGCCGTCCTAATGGCGCAACGATTTTTTCAATCACTTGGAGAACATGATCATCATCACGAAAACTAAAATCACTTTTGACTAACTTACCATCTTTTTCAATGTATATTTGCTCAGGCCCATTCACCATCACTTCCGACACGGAACGATCAGCTAATAATGGTGTAATTGGTCCATAACCCATTAATTCGTCCGTTACAGTTTGGATTAAATGTTTCTTTGCTTCAAACGTTAACCGTTCACCTTCTTCTTCAAAAAAAGGGGTGACAATTTGCGGAATTAATTCCGTTAATTCCTCGTCAGAAATGTCATTATGCTTTTTCAATTCATCCATGACGAATTTATGAAGCTTTGACTTTAGATTTGGTTCTTTTACAACCCGTTTATCCTTTACTTTTTCATGACTAGCTTTCGTTGTCGTCGCGACATTTTTCTCATTTAAACGCTGCAATAATGACACGAGTTTTCGCCTCCGTTCTTACTTTTTAAAGAGCCGTAATAAACGTGGTTTTTTCTTCGGTTGATCATTCTTTCCAGTAAGTTTATCCGCAAGTGTTACAATCCCCTTGGCAACTGCTGATTTATTTTGAGATAGAACGAGCGGTTCCCCTTTATTTAATGAGGACACCACCGCTTTATAGTCACTAGCAATTCGAGAATAAACATCGATCCCCATAATATTTTTAACAGTTTCAATGGTCATTCCTTCCATCTCAGCATCACGATTAAGAACAACTTTTATACGGTCCTTCAACCCAAGCAGCGCTAACGTTTCAATCGCTAGCTTACCATTTTTTAACGTCGGCAAATCCATTGCTGTTATTAATAAAATTTCTTGAGAATACTCAAGAGCAACAAGGACAGTCTCTACAAGCGCAGGCGGTGTATCAAAAATAATATAATCATATTCATACATCAGTGCCTCACAAATGAACGATACATGTTCACCATTGACGACTTCTGCAAACTCCGGTAGCAACGGTGCAGAGAGAATATCAACACCCGATTTGTGCGTGACCATAAATGGCTTTACTTTCTTCTCCTCTGTCACCTCATAGGATTCTTTAATCCACTCATAGATGGTTGTCTTCGGTTGGACGTCAAAGGAAATCGAGACATCTCCAAACTGCAAGTCAAGATCAATGATTGCGACTTTGTTCTTTTGTTTAGCTAGTGATACAGCTAGGTTCACCGCAATCGTTGTCTTCCCAACGCCACCTTTCGTACTACAAACGGTCAGTACCTGTGCTGGTGATCTTTCCTTCTCTTTGACCTGGGTTGTGTTTTCCGTTTTAAATTCAATAATGCTTTCTGCTTTTTTGACGGCTTGAGTGATGTCCTCTTCCTGCAACGGTGTTTCGAGCGCATCGACGGCACCGACATACATCGCTTTTTTTAGATCGATCTCTTCTTTGGAGGCTATTAAAATAATTGTTACGAGCGGGTAAGCAAACGATAATTCTCCACATAATTCATAAATATCATAGGTGGTGCTTTCATATAAAAAAATAATCGTTCCTTGATTGGCTTGAATGTTCTTTTTTAAGTTTCTTTCAACCGAAAAGTGCTTTAACACCTTTCCGTGCCTCCGCGCAACAATTTTGATTTCGTTTAGTTTATTTTCAGAATCAGCGAGTGCCAACCATCTCATCTTCATAAAAATCACCTCCTGGCTTAACCGATTCTTCAAATTCGATCTCTCGGGCCACTGTTGAATCTATATCTCCTCTAAGCATTAATACAATTGACCCTTCGTGATCATAAAAGGCTAACACCGCAGCTTCCTCAGGCGTTAACTCGAGCGTCACGTTTTGATAATTCGTTGGCTGTGGCTGTGCTACTTCAGGATTTGCCGCTAGGGCATGTCCAACCGCGAGTACTTTCACTTGCTCTAAGAGAATGTCAGCCGTTGTTCTTCTTTCATCGGTCGGCACAATCGAGATGACATCCACAAAATTCCCAGGCAGGATATGACCAGCAACCCCTTCAACTTCACCTACCGCAATGGAGATCGCTCGCTTACCTTCCTCAATGTCTAATAACGGTTCCATTTCCGGTTCGAGCTCCACTTCTTCTTCAACAATTGGTTCGTCTCCTTCACCGTCTGGCATCTCATACTCTTGATATACAGTTGATAGATAGAACAAAAAAAGTCCGGAAGTCACAACCCCAAAAATCGCTGCCATCATCCAAATTTTTTTAATGTTCATACGAAAATCCCCTTTGACCCGAGCAGGTCTACTCGACTAATTTATAGGCATAAGAACCATAGTTCGTTATTTCTGTTGAAAACTCACCTGAATAGGAATATTCAAGGAACACTCCGGTAATTGGTGCTCCTTCATTGACCCTGCCAACATGGTTGATAAAAAATGACCCAAATCCTTCAATTCGTACGCGACTAAAATCACCAGGTGTTACTTCTTTATATATGGGAATTACAACAACACGTGCACAATCATCAGGGTGATCCAAATACGTCGGTGTTTTATGATATGGACATCCCCTAAACCGCTCCTGAATCGCTCGTTCTGTTGGCCGTGCCATATTTCCGCTTTCTGTCATTAAAATATCACCTACAGAAAGTGTTCCCTGATAGCCACGAGTTAAGTCATTCTCAAAATTCGAAGAACCCGAGCCACTTAACTGTAAAGCCCCGAAAAAGCTCGTATCTGTACCAGCAGATCCGACTTTCAGCTGTACTTCGTCCCCAAACGTTAAGGGTCGAGCCGCATAGGCCCCGAGAGGAATGGCTCCTCTTACGGATGAAAGTGAGCCTACTTGTGCAGTTGCTGAGGCTGAAACGGTGGGATCAGAAAAACCAAGTGCACCAGCAAAAAACAACGGAACCGCTCTACGCGCTTCAGCTCGTAAAACCGTATGATCATCCGATAATGAAATCGTCAACTCAGAAGGAAGTACTCCATTTCCATAAGCAATTTCGTTTGCGGCTGCCAACGCACGATCCTCACGTAAAGGTAAGTTTTGCATCCCAGCTAACACAGCATGGTCCACTGCTTTTTGGAGTCTCGATTTTTCAAGATACATCATCCCTCCATCAATGATTAGGGCTAAAAATCCGATAACCCCAGTCATCATTAAAGCAACAATGACAATAACAACACCTTGATCATTTTGTAATTGTTTTTTCATCGTCATTCCATCCTCGCTACCGTTCGATTCGTAATCACTAATGGGTTCGGTACAACTGCAGATAAAAACGGGGTCGTCATCTGAATCGAGTACGATAGCACAACCGTTGCTTGCACACCTCTACGACGTTCTGTTCGACTTGGTGAGACCGAGACCGTCAGCCTTGTTGCATCAAGACTCGCTGATGCCGTTCGTGCCGACTGAATAATGTCTGCATCGCTCCCGCCGACACTCATCATTCGTGCCGCTTCTCGACCTGCATGATTGATAACAAGGTTCGCATGAAAAATTCGCCCAAAATCAACCATCCCAAAAATCAATAGCAAAATAACCGTTACGCTCAATGCTAACTCGACTGTTGTTTGTCCTTTTTCTGAATTCATTTACATCCGCCCCCAAACATACGCACATAGTGTTCCAATAAAAATCGCAACACCGTAAGGGAAAGCATGATGGATGTCACCCTTATCCAATGTATCTAACGTCTTTAATGCCGTTGCGCCACCGATTCTTTGCAGAGACATTTTCAACTGACGATTTTTTATTAATAAACTTAGCGCAATTAATCCTCCAGCTAAACACGTAAATAAAAAGGTACTAAACACAAAACCTGTTCCTTTCAATGCGCCAATTGCCGCTAACAATTTCACATCACCACCACCAACCCCACCTAGAGCAAATGGGATAAATAATAGCAATCCCCCCACAAGAAAGCCACCACCACTAAAGAGCAACCCACTCCATCCATCTGTAAAAAGGTGAAAAACAAGCCCAACAGCAATCGCAGGTAATGTGACGATATTTAAAATGCGCCGCTCCCGTAAATCAGTGATTAACGAGACCACTAAGACGATCCAAAGTAGAACATCGATCACGTTCGTTCCCTCCTGCTTAAAAAAGAAATAAGAAGATAAAATGCCTTATTCTTACTATCAACCAACTTCTGCATTGATATGTGATGGTAAAAAAAGGGTATAAAAAAAGCCCCCTTTTCAAATAAGAGAAAAGAGGGAATTTATTACTATGGTTGCTGGTTAAAATCATTAGTTAACGAGTCGATAATACTTTGCATACGATCAGTGATTGTTTCACCAAATGTGAAAAAGATACCAATACCAACTGCGGCGATAACTCCTAGAATTAACCCGTATTCCGTCATCCCTTGTCCTTTTTCTTCGCGTAATAATTTATATAAAAGATTTTTCATGTTTACCATCCATCCTTTATTTAGATTCTATAGTTAGTGTACTGCTTTGTGTGTTGATTATTTATTGTAATTATTGCTTGTTTTCAGGCTAACGCTTGGCCTTACATTGATAATAACATCGTTTCTTACGTTCGAATAGCGGGAGTTGCTGGAATAAAATTCCCAGTTCGTTGGATGGATAACATTGTAAGTTGGGGGGGATAAAGATGAAAATATATACACGAACAGGTGAAGAGATCGCCACAGACATTCGGTTGAGACAAGCACAGACATTTTCCAAACGGCTTAAAGGTTTAATGTTTCGGCATAAACCACTCGTTAACGAAGGCATTGTCCTCTACCCTTGCAACTCGATCCATATGTTTTTTATGTTTATCGCGATTGATGTTATTTTTTTAGATCACCACAATCAAGTCATCAAAGCCGTTCCAAACGTAAAGCCATGGCGCGTCTTATTACCAGTAAAAGGTGCACAAACAACTTTAGAAGTACCGCTACAGACCATTATCCGTTACAACATTACCAATGGAGATATGATCACATTTTAAGGAAAACATATGTGCAGAAGTTGTATAAAATAACTAATTTTACTAACGCTAAACAGTATCAACTAAACGTGGAGTGAACAAGATGAAAAAGAATATCATTTGCCTTTTGTTAGTCATTATTTTATCAATCCCTACCGTTTCCCTCGCTCAACTACACGATGACGAGCTTTACTCATTTTTACAAACATTAGAGTGGAACCAACAACATTTAGAGCAGTACTTAGCTAGTTACGATAGGTCTTTAGCGGACTTTGAAACGTTAACAGAGTTGAAAGCCTTTTTAGGAGAACCAATTAATGAAGATAATTTAAATCAATTACTCACTAAATATCAGTTAACCCATGATGAGCTGGAACGTTTATTAGCTGATTTCGGTGAGTCCCTTGAAGATTACCGTTTTATTGAGGATTTAGATACAGAAATCTCTTTTTATTTAGATCACAGCAGGGAGTATCAACTCATTACCGGTTTCCTCTCGATTTTAGATTTAACAGCTGAAGAGCTCGATCAATTTTTAGATCATTTATATGAAATTGAACAGGATCAATTTAAACAGCAATTAACAAGTTTAGAAGCAACCCTAACTGAACTGCGCGCGCAACATGATCAAATGGGAGAACTTAACGATACAGCTTTACGGTCACTTCTTAATCAAATGATTGAAACATTCAATGTTGAGGTCGATTATAAATGGGAAACTGACAATGAAGCACGAGAGGACGTAGAACACGTTACAACCCTAAGTGAAGCTCCTGGGCCGAGCCTGTTCGTTTCTGTCTTTAATCAAGATGGAAACCTCATCGCTGATATGACCGTTGATGAAGAAGTGTTTGCTTCAGATGTAATCGTTGAAGCAGCTAGTGAAACCGTTAATCTGGCTCAATTGTCAACAAACTTAAATGAAACCGTTATCGCTGCTAAACTACCACAAACAGCTTCACCCTATAGTTTGAATACAGCGTTCGGCTTGTTGCTTTCCGTTTTTTCACTATTCATGTTCATTAGAGCTAAGACTAGCAAATGGACACCTTAAAGCAAAAGCGAATCGTTACGACTATCTGGCTGTTGATTTTTATCGTAGCGATTGGATTTACGGTGTTGAATGTTCGACAATTTCTCGAAGGATACCTTGTCGTCCAACCAAAAGAAGACGTTCGCGAAGTTGGCCTGTTACAAGATCACCGGCCAAGCAAAGGTGATTACCTAGGTACACTCGAAATACCTAAACTCGAGGTTTCCATTCCGATTTATCATGGAGCCAAGGAACAGGAATTACAAAAAGGGATCGGTCATGTGCCTGGAAGTGCTCTACCTGGAAAAAATAACAATTCCGTTTTAGCAGGCCACCGCGATACCGTCTTTCGCAATCTCGATGCCTTAACAACAAACGATCAACTCCGTGTGAAAACACCTACGGAATCCTTTGTATACCAGATAAGAAAAATTAGAATCGTTGATAAAAATGACCGCACAGTGATCGTACCAAAACCAAAGGCAACTTTGACACTTAGCACATGCTATCCCTTTCATGTGATAGGTCCAGCAAGCAAACGCTATGTGATTATTTCTGAATTAGTTACAAAAGAAAAACTAGGCAACTAAAGGTACCTAGTAGATGTTTTTCTATGCAAAAGCTTTCCTTGGGTTTTCAACGAATAATGTCCTTAGCTGCTCATCAGATACACCAGCTTTTTGTAACATAGGTAAGATGGTTTCAAATATATAGGTCGGTTTCCAATTTGCAAGGGCTTGCTCTGCTTTTGGTGATAATTGTGGCGGTCGTCCAAGCCAAACATTGACTGTGTCATGTGCAAGCATGATTTTATCTTCATAGCCAATGCCAATTAACCCTAGTACAGTAGCCATTCGCTCTTGATCTAATGGTGCGCCAACAAAACCTTGCAGACCAAATCGATCAAAAGCAATCGAAACACCGGTCTCCAACGTACGTAAGTGATAGCTGATATCTGTGTTCCCACACATATGACCAATAATAATATTAGCCGGATCTGCCCCTAATTCAACCAATAACTCTGCCTGTTCAGGACCCATCGTCCCCTCTTGTGTATGCGTGACGATGGTAATCCCTATCTCTTGTTGAACACGTGCCGCTGCTTTGAAAAACATTCGCTCATAGCTTGTGATGTTTCCTCTGCTAGAGGCTAGCTTTATTACACCTGGTTTAATCTTCGTGTCAGCAATTCCATCTTCAATTTCTTTCCTAAACATGTCATAGATGTCATCCTCAGCAGTTCCTAACGATTGACGAAACTTAAAATAAGGCGGTGCACCTTCTCCTTCATAATAATATCCCGTAGCACAAATGATTTGAACCCCAGTTCTTTCGGAAATCTCCTTTAAAAAAAGTGGGTCTCTTCCACAATCATTTGGTGTGGGATCAACGACCGTATCAACACCATGCTCCTTTAACCCTTCTGCTATAGTGATACACTTTTTTAGGGCCTCTGCTCGGTCAAACCGTCCAAGCGTCACATCTCCTTGGAATCCTGGGTATCCAAAAATGAAATGCTCATGAATTAATGTTTTACCTAATTGAGAAACAGAAATTTCCCCCATTACTGTCTGCACAGTAGACATGCTATTCCTCCCCAGCACGTTTCTTGTATTCTTCATCTTGCAGTTGTCTCCATAAAATCTTACCACTGCTTGTCATGGGTAAGGATTTGACAAATTGAATTGATCGAGGAGTTTTGTAGGCTGCCATCTGACCTTTTGCCCACGAAATCACCTCTTCAGCACTTACTTGATCACCGTTATTTAAGATAATAAAAGCCTTCACAGCTTCACCACTTCTTTGATCAGGAACCCCAACAACACAGGCTTGATTCACAGAAGGGTGCTCATAAAGGATCGATTCAACCTCTGTTGGCCAAACTTTAAACCCTGAAACATTGATCATTCGTTTCAGTCGGTCTACGATAAAAAAGTAGCCTTCTTCATCAACGCGGCAAATATCTCCTGTTCTAAAAAATGACTTGCCATCCATTTCGATGAATGCGCTCTCATTATCGGCCGAACGATTCCAATACCCATTAAACACTTGTGGCCCATGAACGACCAGTTCACCTGGGGTATTAATCCCTACTTCCTTTAACGTTTCTGTATGAATAATACGTGCATCAACATCAAAAGAAGGGACTCCCATACATTGGAGTTTCGGGTGATCGGGCGGGTTGAAGTGTGTATGTGACATCGTTTCTGTCAAACCATATCCTTCCGCATATTTAATGCCTGTTCGCTCATACAATTGTTTCCCAACCGCCTCAGGCAAAGGAGCTCCTCCCCCACCAATCGTTGTTAACGATTGAAGGTCTAGATCATCTATGTTGGGATTGGACAAAAAATCAACCAGCATCGTGCTGATGTTAATCCAGTTCGTACATTGATAATCCTCAATCCATTTCGCAGCAAGCTCTCGATCCCAGCGAGTCATGATCACCATTGTTCCTCCACCATAAATCGGCGCATTCATACTATGCTGCATGCCTGTTACATGAAACAGAGGTAAAGTAGTTAAGGAAACGGAATCTGACGTATGGTTCATCCAACAAAACGCACTAACCACATTGGCCTGAATCGTTTGATGGGTATGGATACACCCCTTGGGCTTTCCAGTTGTTCCAGATGTATACGGTAAGACTGCAAGATCTGAAGCTGAGGTTTCAATAGGGCCTACTTGCCCTTGGTACAATAACACTTCTTTCCACGTTGTTTCACAATTACTAGAGCTCTGAAACATTGGAGGCATCGTTACTTCTTTTGGATATTCATACGATGGATCAAATGAATCACTAATATACTCAGAATAACTAGCGATAATCAAGTGAGAAAGTTCCGTGCTCTCGCGAAGTTCAGCAATCTGATCATAGAGCTCTTGTCCGACAATGGCCACTTTTGCTTGGCAATCATTGCAATAAAATTCAAGTTCTTCTTTCTTATTCATTGGATTAATCGGAACAACAACAGCATTAGCACGTAAGATCGCATAATAACTAATCACATATTGAGGTGAGTTTTGCATATACAAAATCACACGGTCCCCTTTACTTACTCCTATCGTTTGTAAATAAGCTGCAACTGTCTCTACTTCGGACTGTAATTGTTGGTACGACATCTCTCCCCCGTAATAAATAATCGCTGTTTTCTTCGGATATCGTCTGGCTGCGACTTCTAAATTATCGACTACTGTTGTTTTGGGTATCGATAAACTCTTTGGAAGTCGTTTCGGCCAAAATTTAAAATGCTCACTCAACAGAAATCACCACCACTAATAAATTTATTCTGCTTATTTACTTCACTGACGATTGTCATTGCCTATGTATATTTTGTAGCACGTATGGATATGCCTGCTCATACAAAAACGCCTATCCAGCTATGTAGGGCTAAATAGGCGCTCTCCATTAACCACTTTTCTCTTGATCCGGGTCATAATCTTTAAATTCCTCTCGTCTCGCTTCTTCTGCTAATTTTATTTCTATTACCTTTGAAACCTTGTTCCCTGCCATCATAAAAAAGAAAAAGAGTGTAAAAAACACGATCACGAAAAGAAGAACTAGGGTGTCAAACAATCGATGCCTCCTCCTCTCGATTAAACACTTACTAATCCTTATGTGTCATGACAGGAATTTATGAAAATAATGTGAACAGAAGAAACACTAACACTGCCTACCCAACCTACAAAAGTTTTATCAAAGAAAATGTATAGGATTGAAATGACTACCACAAACTAAAAATAATTCCATTTAATACAACCACTAACACCCATACTCAATTTGGAAAGGGGATTACATTCATGTCACGAATCTTAATTTTATTATGTATTGCTTTATTAGCTGTCGGTTGTGCAGAAGATAATGCACAAAATATCGCTCAAGATATGAAAACTGCCTACAATGACAGACACACAAGTCCTAATGAGGAGGGACACTCACTCATCGTTCCAGAACCAAGTAATAAAGAACAAAATAAGTTTCGCGTCCATGCCAGCAATGATGTCGTTACATATGCAGATGAGTTTGGGTTTTACCTCGATACATTCTATATGCGCATGAAAGACCTCTCTTCAATTTTTAACGACAATAACGTAAATGGTCAGCAGCTAGAACAAGGAAGAGCTTCGTTACAAGAGTTACAACAACTAAGTGATGAGATGCTTTCAATGGAGGTGCCTAGTGAGTTCGAGGGCTTACATCAAATCCATATGAGTGCACTAATTGAGCTTGATGCACTTACGATGACGTTATCTGACGCGGTTGCAACCAACAATACTCAGGAAATCGACGAATCGATGATTTATTACGAAAATACGGTTATCGCATTAAAACAAATGGAACGTGAGTATAAGATCATTTTAGAAGAATTAGGGATCAAATAGAGGCTGGGACAAAAGGTTAGTTTACCTTTTGATATGCTCCCTCTAGGGTAGACAGATTAAAAAATAAAAATCTGTTTTACCTTAGGGGGAGTATTT